>JAZRME010000259.1:0-2738 GCA_045647325.1 Acutalibacteraceae bacterium
GGCTAATTGGAACGCTGAAACCTCAACTGACTCTTTAGAGAGCATACAGTCTTTTGTTGCAGATTTCACTAAAAAATGTGACGCTATTCAAACTGAAATAGATACGCTTAAATCTCAGGTTATTCAGCTTGAAACCGTAAAGGCTGAAGCTAAAACGAAATATGACACAGCTATTGCTGCCTATACTTCACAAAAAGCGACTTATGACAGCCGTGAAAAAACATATCAGAGCAATCAGACAATGATCAACAATTACGCTAAAGATATTGCCATGATTGAGCAAGGTGAAAAAGACCTTAGCATCTTGAACAAAGCTCTTGATGATGCAGATGTTCAGCTTAAAGATGCCAAAATCAAAATCACCGAGTCACAGCTCAGACTTTATTATGAAGAGAGCAAAGGTAACAGAGAGATTACCGCAGGTATGGCTGATTTAAAAGCTGCCAAGGTTCGCCTTGTTTCGGCTGAAGAAGCGTATGATGATGCTGCCCATGAGGTTCAGGTTGCTCTCAAAAAAGCCCAGGGTGACATCGATAAAGCCAAAGCAGCTCTTGAAGAGTTAAATAACTCCTCCTGGACCGTTTCTTATCAGAAAGATTTGCCGGGTCATGAGAGTTATGGTCAGAGCCTTGAAAACATTACGGCTATGGCAAATGTTTTTCCCGTTTTCTTCTTCCTGATTGCTGCTATGATGTGTCTTGCTACAATGACCCGAATGATTGAAGAAGAGCGTATGCAGTTAGGTACTCTCAAAGCTCTTGGATATAAAGAAAACAGTATTCTCGCTAAATATTATTGGTATGCTGCTATTGCTTGTATTCTCGGCTCAATAGTCGGTGTAATAGTCGGAGCTGTTGTTTTCCCCAAGGCGATCAATTCAGCTTATGCGATGATGTATTGTTTGCCTGATGTTAAAATTTATTTTAACTGGTCATACATTTTAATCGGTACTGCGTTTTCTTTGGTGTCAACATTGTCTGCGACTTTGTTTGCCTGTCGCAGAGCGCTCAGAACTCAGGCTGCCGAGCTTATGCGCCCGAAATCACCCAAACCGGGCAAACGTGTTTTCCTTGAGCGATTCACGAGCTTGTGGAATTCAATGTCATTCGGTTCTATTGTTACTATCCGAAATATGTTCAGAAGCAAAAAAAGAATGGTTATGACAATCCTTGGCGTTGCCGGTTGTACTATGCTTATTCTTGCTGCTTTTGGTATCAACAACTCTGTTGACACAATTATTTCTGCTCAGTATGGTGAAGACGGAATTTCTCATTATAACATTATGGCTGTTCTTGATGATGAACAATTCCCGGGTAAGAGCGAAACAATCAACGACCTTACAAAAGATGACCGTGTTAAAAGTGCTATGCTTCTTGACACTAAAACAATGACAGCCTCTTCGTCAGAGAAAGATAATGATACAGAGATGTCAATACATCTTTATGTGCCCGAGTCAAATCAGAAGCTCAAAGAGTGTATCACTCTTCGCTCACGCAAAGGCAATGAGAAGTTTGAACTGACCAATGACGGGGCAGTTATAACCGAAAAACTTGCTCTTGATACCGATACTCAGGTGGGTGATAATCTTGTTCTTACCTCTGTTGACGGTAAAGAATATCAGGTTAAAGTGTCTGCAATAGTTGAAAACTATGTTTATCACTATGTTTATATTTCACCGGATTACTATTATACAGTTTTTGGTGAAAGACCTGAGTTCAATTATGTTCTTGCAGTTCTTGAAAACTTTACCAACGCCAACGATGAGCAGAATATGGCCGACGATATTTTGTCATACACAGAGGTTGCAGGTGTTGTATCAACCGATGTTATGATAGATTCTTTCAACGCTATTGTTGATCGTCTTGATGTGGTTGTGGTTATCTTTATTATTGCCGCCGGACTTCTTGCTTTTGTGATTCTTTACAACCTTACCAACATCAGTGTTCAGGAGCGACTTCGTGAAATCGCAACAATCAAGGTTGTCGGATTCACTGACAGTGAGGTCACAGCCTACGTTTACAGAGAAAATATTTTCCTCACCCTTGCCGGAATTTTAGTCGGTCTTCTGGGTGGTGTAGGACTTCATCGGATTGTTATTGATATCGCCGAGGTTAATGTTGTTATGTTCGGCAGAGATATTTATTGGTGGAGCTATCTGCTCGCTGTTGTGTTAACAGCGGTGTTTGCTGCATTGGTAAGTATTCTTGTGCATAAACGACTTCAGCGTTTCGATGTTATCGCAGCCCTCAAATCAGTTGAATAAATCAGACAGCGCCCTGTGCTTAAGCATAGAGCGCTGTTTTTAAATTCAGGAAGAGAATTGTTGATACACCGTAAGGGTTGACGACCCGGCAACCCGAAAAAAGTTCATTCCGGAAAGTTTTCGGGTGGGCGCAGAGACCCACCCTTATTTTTGAAAACGGACAATGATGAAGGCAAAAAGGGTGGGATAACCCACCCTTTATAGATTGTTATTTGCTATAAACTGTTAAATCAAGAGTGTCAACAAGAACAAAAGCTGATTTGTTTGAACGTGTGCGGACATAATAGGTCTGATCGCCAAGAGTATAAAAATTCATTTTTATGCTCCATGTTTTTGTTCCGTTGTTATCAACAACAGTTGCGTTATCTGCTGTGAAAGTCCAGGTATTATTGTCTTTCATTAACTGAACTTTTGTGACATCGGCGCCTGTTGTGATTGTTAGATTATTAACACCGTTATAAATAACACCGTCACT
>JAZRME010000260.1:0-5658 GCA_045647325.1 Acutalibacteraceae bacterium
GGTGCTTATTGTTGACGAGTTCACCGGTCGTATTATGCTTGGCAGAAGATATAACGAAGGTCTTCATCAGGCTCTTGAAGCCAAAGAAGGCGTAAAGGTTGAAAACGAGAGCAAAACCCTCGCCACAATCACTTTCCAGAACTACTTCCGTCTTTATAAAAAGCTTTCAGGTATGACAGGTACAGCTATGACCGAAAGCCAGGAATTTAACGAAATCTATTCTCTTGATGTTGTTGAAATTCCCACCAACAAGCCTATGATCCGTCAGGATGAAGCTGACACCGTTTATAAAACAGAAAAAGCAAAGTTTGACGCAATTGTTGAGCAGATTAAAATCTGCCACGAAAAAGGTCAGCCTGTTCTTGTTGGTACAATTTCAATCGAAAAATCAGAGGAATTGAGCAAAATCCTTAAACGCAACGGTATCAAACACGAAGTGCTGAACGCAAAGTTCCACGATAAAGAGGCTGAGATCGTTGCTCAGGCAGGTAAGTTCGGCGCAGTTACAATCGCCACCAATATGGCAGGTCGTGGTACCGACATTATGCTCGGCGGTAACTCTGAATATCTTGCAAAAGCCGAGATGAGAAGAATGGAATACCCCGAGGAGCTCATCGTTGAGGCAACCGGTTTCGCTGACACCGATAATGAAGAAATTATTGAAGCAAGAGCACAGTATCAGGCTCTTGAAAAGAAATATAAAGACTCTATCAAAGACGAGGCTGACAAAGTTCGTGAAGCAGGTGGTCTTTTCATCATCGGCACAGAGCGTCACGACTCACGCCGAATTGATAACCAGCTCCGCGGACGTGCAGGTCGTCAGGGTGACCCCGGCGCCAGCCGTTTCTATCTTTCTCTTGAAGATGACCTTATGCGCCTTTTCGGTGGTGAAAGACTTTCAAATATGATGAACGCTCTCAACACCCCTGAGGATATGCCTATTGAATCAAAAATGGTTTCAAAGTCTATCGAAAGCGCTCAGCATAAGAAAGAGGGTCAGAACTTCGCCATCCGTAAAAACACTCTCCAGTTTGACGATGTTATGAACCGTCAGCGTGAGCTTATTTATGACCAGCGTAACAGAGTGCTTAACGGTGAGGAGCTCAAACCTGCCATTATGCGTATGCTTGAAGATTGTGTCAACGAAGCTGTTGACTTCTATTGCCCCTCTGCCTTGCCTGAGAGTGAGTGGAATGTTGCAGGTCTTCGTGCCAAGTTCAAAGGTTGGCTTGTTACTGATGAAGACTTCGCAGATGACAAGGTCAACAGAGCTGACGCTAAAGAAATGCTTCTTGAAAGAGGTCAGACTCTTTATGAAAAGAGAGAAGGAATGCTCGGCGAAGAAATAATGCGTGATCTTGAGAGAATGATTCTTCTTCGTAATGTTGACACAAAGTGGATGGATCATATCGACGATATGGACGAACTCCGCAGAGGTATCGGCCTTCGTGCCTACGGTCAGCAGCAGCCCGTTGTTGCTTACCGTGTTCAGGGCTCTGATTTGTTTGATGAGATGAGCACCAACATCCGTGAAGATACAGTTAAACAGATGCTCACAGTTGTTATCAGATCAAAAGAAGAAACCGAAAGAAAACAAACAGCTAAAATCACAAGCGAAAGCGGTTCAACTGACGGCAGCGAAAAAGCAAGACCAGTCAAAAAAGGCAAAAAGGTCGGCCCCAACGACCCTTGCCCCTGCGGAAGCGGAAAGAAATATAAAAAATGCTGTGGTGCCCCCGGCAAACAGGCTGAATAAAATTTTCATCCGTAGTCACTCAGACTACGGATGTTTTTTATTTTAACTCACATTTATCCCCTGAAATATGCATAAAATAAACGAGAGTGTTTCAGGAGGAACTTATGGATATTTTTGACTTATTGAATCTTTTGGGCGGAGTTTCACTTTTTCTTTTTGGTATGCAGCTTATGGGCAGCGCCCTTGAAAAGAAAGCAGCCGGTGAGCTCGGGTCAATTTTATCAGATATAACCTCTTCCGGAGTAAAAGGCTTTTTTCTCGGCATTGTTATCACGGCAATTATTCAGTCATCTTCTGCCACAACGGTTATGGTTGTGGGGCTTGTCAACTCAGGTATTCTCACGCTCAAACAAGCTATCAGAGTGATTATGGGCGCAAACATCGGCACAACCGTCACCTCCTGGATACTCAGCCTGACAGGTATTGTGGGTGACGAGTGGTATATTCAGCTTGTGAAGCCGTCAACCTTTGTGCCTGTCATCGCTTTTGCAGGAATTATTCTTTTTCTCTTTATAAAAAACGAAAAATATAAAGACACCGGGCTGGTGCTGCTCGGGTTTGCAACCCTTATGACCGGTATGAATACAATGTCAGTTTCTGTTTCGGGGCTTCAGGAGATTGATGGCTTCACCCAAATCCTGACTCTTTTTACAAACCCTGTCGCCGGTGTTGTTGCCGGAGCTCTGCTTACGGCTGTCATTCAGTCATCGTCAGCGTCAATCGGCATTCTTCAGGCTTTGTCAGCTACAGGGGCTGTGACTTTCGGAGCTGCCGTGCCTATAATAATGGGTCAGAATATCGGCACTTGTGTCACAGCTATGATTTCTTCTGTAGGAACAAGCAAAAACGCAAAAAGAGCAGCTCTTGTTCATCTTTATTTCAACATCGGCGGAACAGTTGTTTTGCTTGTTGCTTTTTACTTTATTAAAAAATTTGTGCTTCACGACAGCCTTGATGCTCTCAGAATTGACACCGCAGGTATCGCTTTTATTCACACGGCTTTTAATATTTTATGCACGGTTATATGGCTTCCCTTTGTCAATCTGTTAGAAAAGCTGACCTGCCCCGACTCACCATGACAAAAAACTGCACCTATCTGTTTAAGATAAGTGCAATTTATGATTATTCTACTGTGATTTTAACTTCACCGTTTGAGATTATTGTGAGGGTAAGGGTTGAGGTTGACTCATTCCACTCTTTTTTGAGTTTTGCATTGTTTGAGCCCTCTGCCGTTACAGTTGGTTCACTCTCAAAGCCTGACAGCTCAATAACTGACTGTCTGAAATTTTTGGGGTCTTCTCTTTTTCCTCCGAGAGCATATTCACGCATAAACTCGTCTTCACTCTCAACACCTTTACAAACATCATCGGTGTCAAGACGAAGGTTACACAGGTCAATCTCAAGCTTGTTGCCGTCTTGTTTTATAATTGAATATGTATGGGCAACAAAATTGGTTTTAAGCTCTATTCCGGTCTCAGGCAAGTTGTAACTCACTGTCTGATCAGAGTTGACTGTTTTATTTTCGTTGCTGTTAAAAATATAAACATAATCGTTGATATCAAACAAAACCCCGTCACCGGTGTAAGTTTCTTTATATTTCATATTAAAGAAAAGCTGTTTTATGGGTTTAATAAAAAGAAGCTGTATGAAATATGTGAAATCATTAAGAATATAACTTTCGGGCAAAACTTCTTTGGGGTCTGAATGAATGGGAAGAATGGGAACTATATAATATCTTCCCGTTGAAGGCACCCAATCTTTGGTGCAATCATTATAAGGGTTGCTTTCAACATCAAAGTTTTCGTTAAAGAAGCTGAAGCTGTCACAATAAAGCCCCTGAAGAATATGGGCATCGTTGCCGCTTAGAGCGTGGGCAACAGGGCTTGTCATTTTGTAAGCAACTTTGATTTTTTCTTTAACCTGATTTTTGTCAGGCACAGCTCCGTTGAGAACAAGCTGATAAAACGGATAAAGCACATCGTTGAAAGTGGGCGTCATAACAACTTCACCGTCAACCCAATGATAAAGACCGCCACGGCTGAATGTGCCTTCAATAGCATAGACCGTTGCGCCACCCACAAGGTCAGCAATCATATCAATGCCGAAAAGCGCAGGAGGATATTTTGATGTATAGACAAAATCAGGCTCGTTGGGGGCAACACCGATATCATCATAGTCAACAAAACCTTCCTCATACCAGAGGAAATTTTCAAGGTTAACGCCCCAGTTGCCGCAGACATCGTCAAGCCAACAGCCCATAATGTTTGACTGAGAGGCAAAGTGTCTGCCGTGACCGTTATGCTTATCCATAATAATCACATTTTCTGTGCAGCTTTTAAGAAGATTATAAAGCTCTTTATCCTGCAAAATAAAGTTTACATAATTTGCTTTTTTCCAATAAATATATTCCATATCCTGCCAGATAAAAAGACCGCCGTTTTTCTTACAGGCTTTTATACATGATTTTAATCTCGCAAGAATATTTTTATTAACACCGTTATCTTCGGTCACTTCATCATAAGCAAGTTTTTCATTAGTAACACCGTTGGTAGAAAGCTCAACCTGAACAAAGCCCATAAAAGACGGATGTCTTTCAAAGATGCCCGAAAGCTCATCTTCACTGAAGGGGTCTCGCTGCTTGTTGGTGCAAAAACATTCAGACTGACAAACAATGGGAACATTCGCTTCATCGGTTATATAAAGAAGCTCGTCCCAATAATCAAGCTGCTCCTGAGGTGTCATATAAGTTGTTCCCTCATCAATATAGATAACTGCGAAGTTGCGCACATCCTCAGGCAGGGCAAAATATGTTTTGATAGCTGCACTTGCAAAAGCCTGCGCGCTGAGATCACCCGTATAAATAGGGCAGTTTCTTATCATAAAAAGAGGGTTTTCTTCATCAACATACATACGGAGTCCGTCAACCTTTTTGCGTGTACGGATTTCCGTTGTCTGACTCACCTTTTCAGGCAAAGCCACGAATTCACCGTTTTTTTCAACAGGCTGAAGCGCAGCGATTTCCAACGGAATCATCGCAACGGTCAGAATCGCAAGAATAAAAGCTAAAATTCTTTTTGTTTTCATAAAACCTCTCCTTCTTGAAATTATAATATTAAAAAATTTTTTATCCTCCCACCACTTCGTGATTCCCTTTGCCCTAAAGGGGACTGGCATTTTCTAAGAAAATGACCGGAGGATTCTATAATTGCGAATTACGAATTATCTATCTCATCCGCAACCGATTGCATATCAGGCGGCATCGGCGCAACGAATGTCATCATTTCTTTTGTAACAGGGTGACAAAGCACAAGCTTTGACCGGTGCAGAAGCTGGTGGCCGAGCCCTCTTTCATCTTCACCGTAAAGACTGTCTCCGACTATCGGCATTCCGATATGAGAAAAGTGAACTCTTATCTGGTGGGTTCTGCCGGTTTCAGGTGTAACACGCACAAGAGTCATTTTGTCGTCACCCTTGATTTTTTCAAAGTGGGTAATCGCCTCTGCCCCGCCTTCGCCGACAGCACGGATTGTTTTCATCGGGTCAGGTCTGATAATAGGGGCGTCTATTGTTCCGCCGTCAGTTTTTCCTTTTACTATTGCCAGATATTCTTTTTCGGAAAACGAAGAAATCCTGTCAGCGCTGTAGCTGTTAAGAGCGCACACAACCAGCCCCGAGGTGCCTTTGTCGAGTCTTCCGACGGCTCTGAAAACCGTAGGTTTGCCCTGCTTTTCAAGGTGATAAACAAGAGCGTTGGCAAGGGTATCGCCCTGATGATTGTGAGTCGGGTGCATTGCAAGAAACGGGTTTTTGTTGATGATTACAATATCATCGTCTTCATACACAATATCAATATCCATTTTTACTTAGACATGGACACGCACGAGCTACTGGCTAGTCGCGGC
>JAZRME010000261.1:0-4966 GCA_045647325.1 Acutalibacteraceae bacterium
AATCAAATCAGCTACAAGTCTCGAAAACCTGCACCGAGTTGACACAATCGTGCTTGATAAAACAGGCACTGTAACCTCGGGTAAACCGTCAGTAAAAGATGTTGTCATATTTGATAGAAATTATGATGAAGCTGAGTTTCTCGCCCTTGCTGCCGGAATTGAAACAGCAAGTGAACACCCTCTTGCGGCCGCTGTTATCAAAGAGGCTGAAAATAAAAACATTGAACCTTATGATATCAGAAACGCTTTAGCTGTTCACGGAAAGGGCATAAAAGGAGAATTTTTAAATAAAACTTATTTTACCGGCAACGCTGCTATGATGAGCGAAAACAATATTCCCCTTTCAGATGAAGTTTGTCAGCTTATGGATAAATATGCCTCGCAAGGCAAAACGCCCTTACTCTTTGCTGATAACGAGCATATTATCGGTTTAATTACCGTCGCTGACACTATAAGAGAAACAAGCAGACAAGCTATAGCTGATTTTCACAAAATGGGCTTAAAGGCCGTTCTGCTGACCGGTGATAACAATCTGACCGCAAGGGCTATCGGTAATGAACTTGGCATTAAAGAAATTATCAGCGAAGTTTTGCCTGAGGACAAAGATAACTGCATAAGACGACTGCAACAAGACGGTTGTAAAGTCGCTATGATAGGTGACGGTATAAATGATGCACCTGCTCTGATAAGAGCCGATGTAGGCATTTCAATCAGTTCAGGAACAGATATTGCCGTTGAAAGCGCTGATATAATTCTTATGAAAAATTCTTTGTCAGATGCCGTAACAGCAATCAGACTGAGCAGATCGGTTATCCGCAATATAAAAACAAATCTTTTCTGGGCGTTCTTTTACAACGCATTGGGCATTCCTCTCGCAGCAGGAGTTTTTTACCCTGTAGCCGGTATTCTTCTCAGCCCGATGATCGCTTCATTGGCTATGAGTTGCAGCTCACTTTGTGTTGTAACAAACGCATTAAGACTGAGATTTTTTAAAGACGGCAACAATTCTGTTGCTCCACAGACAGATATTTTACAGAAAGGAGAAGAAAAAATGAAAAAAGTTTTAAGCATTGAGGGTATGATGTGCCCCCACTGTCAGGCTCACGTATTAAAAGCTCTTGAAGCTGTTGACGGCGTCGAAAGCGTAGTAGTCAGCCTTGAAGAAAAAAATGCAACAGTTACACTTAAAAGCGATGTAAGTGACCAAGAACTTTCAAAAGCAGTAACGGATGCAGGATATGAAGTGATTGATTGTAAATAAAAAAACGGCTTACAAGGAAACAAAAATCCTTTGTAAGCCATTATTTTTAATCAATTCTCAAACAACTTTCAGCTTCAACAGTAACACCGTTAACGGTAACGGGCTTATTGTTGTAATTGACATAAATCTTAGCAGTGTCGCCATATGTGGTGAGATAAACCCCCTCGCCAACACGGCTGTGAGCTGTTATGCGTTCACTCTCAAGGCCCCTGAGAGCATCGTCAATAAACTCATAGGAGCTGACCACATCATTGACAATATTGTCAAACAAAACATTATTTGCCTGATTTTTATCAGCATAAACCGATGTAAATGACGGACAGACACCATATTCAACACAACGCAACACAGCTTTTTTAAAATCATCGCAGGTATTGACCGGAACACCTGAAATTATCACCCTTCCGTGAAGAACAGACTGAACAAAAGGAACGGCAACATAAAACTCGCTTTCATCATAACAAGCAGACATCGGTATATTGATAACTGATGATGCGTTTTTAATAAGATACATATTGCCTTTGTTGACCATAACATCACCGACATTTGAAAAAGCAGGAATCTGGGAGGAAATGTATTGTTTCATCTCAGAGCGTGACACATTGTCAGCAGAATAGTCAGACACTATAAATTCACCGTCACCGATGCAATAGCCTGTGAGCTGATATTTTTCAGCTGTTTTGATAAGCTCAGCTACAAAGTCGCCTATATCGGCTTTTTTTCTGAATCGAAGCTTTGCATAATTTTCAGCCTTTGAGTCAGGTGAATTATTAACAACAATAGCAGATGTTGATTTTTTCATATTTTTTATGGCAGCAAAATCAAATTTCGCCATAAAAGATGAATATGTAATCACATTGGTGTCAATAAAAAGAGAAATATTTTGAGACTGAGCAAAGGAAATGAGATTTTTGAGATCTTTTTTATTGCCGAGAGAGGAATAAAAAGAAGATGAACCACTCTTCATAGCGCCCACATACCTGACGGTAATATTATCAACGCCCTTCGACTTGACTCGTGAAAGAATATCATAAGCCTGAGAAAAAGTGGTGTATTCAACAGTTACAGGTGAATAAGGGCCTGACTTATAAGCACCGGTAAGAGTCAGATATAAAGGAACACTTTCACCGGACTCAACATCAGCTGACGGCAAAGAACCGTTTCTGATATATTGCTCACGGCAGGAAGAAGCAATCTCTGAATATGAAGCATTGTCGCCTGATAAAAATTTGAAACAAAGCGAAATACTGTCACAATAAGGATTCTGACTGATATACATCTTTTTATCAGTCATATAATCATAAACATCAAAAGCAGCGTAAACACTGCTGAAACCCGATTTATCACAAACGGCTTTGATTGTAGCAATTTCTTCAGCTGAGTCAATGATAACAGCCACTGCGCTGTTGTCTTTTTTTATTCCGTAAGCGCCCATAACAGCTGATGAGAGGCCTGTTTTTTTAACAGAATAATCATCACCGTAAACCTTTGTTTCATAAGCTTCAGCTTCTTTGCTCAGGGCAGGATAAATCACAGCACCGCAACCATCAGGAATAAGGAGAAAGTCTTTTTTATCTGGATTTTTAAAAGAGCAAAGACCGGGCAGAATCTGTAATGAACTGATACCGCAGTTTTTGTTTTGTGACAAATTTTTAACTTCACAATCGGTGAAAAGGCTTCCGTCTCTGAGCTCAACACAAAGTTTTATTTCAAAAACTATATCATCCGAATCAAAATTTTTATAAGCCTCAGGTGAAACTCTGTAAGTGATATCAACTCCGTTTTCTCTGATATCATAGCTCCAGGAAGAATAAGCTACGCTGTTATCCTGAGAGTTGAGATTATATGTTCCCGTGTTGCTGACAACCTGCATATCGAGCATACTTGACAAAGCACCGTCAGGCATAGCTCGCCAGATAAAATTTTCCGAAAGCTCTCTGACGGCAATTTCAGAAGTGATTTTGTTAAAATAAAGCTCAACAAAGCCTGAAGTTGATAATAATTCAAAATCGTCAAAGCTGCTTGTATGAAGCTGCTGCGACTTTTCTGATAAAAAAACATCGCTGCTGAAGGATGTTTCAGAAACCGAATTGTCACGAAAAAACACAGCTGTAAGCACCACACCCACAACAATAATGACACTCAGTATTCTGATTGCTACCTTCAACAGCTTCATAATTACTCCGTTATTTTGTGAAATCTATAATATTTTTGCTTTCTTTATAATAAATGATTGCAGAAACTATACCCATTACCGCAGCCACGCCAAGGAAAATATTGGAAAAGACAGGAATTGAAAACGGTAATGTAACAAAATCGTTGATACCTTTTAACACCATAACCATTATAAGGGCAACCATCTGCATAACTGTTTTTATCTTACCGAATACATTAGCAGGAATAACAACCCCCTGAGCTGACGCAATAAGGCGAAGAGAAGTCATAACAAATTCACGCACAAGAATTGCCATAACAATCCATATATTACAAAGGCCTGACTGCATAAAAGAGAGAAGCCCTGCAGTAACAATCATCTTATCGGCAATAGGGTCAAGAAACTGACCAAAAACAGTTATAAGGTTATGTTTTCTTGCTAAATGGCCGTCAATAGCATCCGTTGCTGCCGCAAGACCGAAAATAGCCGCTGAAACAAGAAACCTGCCGGGAATGTCAAGGAAATAAACTATAAGAAAAACAGGAACTAAAAAAATTCTGAAAACTGTAATTTTATTTGGTGTATTCATCTTTACCTCTCATTCAGATGACAAATATGTCAACTTAAATCATTTTTCCGATTAAATCGTATTCGTTAACTCCGAGAACCTCAACATCAACAAAATCGCCCTCTTCAATATCATCATCACTTGTAAAGTGAATCTGACCGTCAATTTCGGGGGCATCCATATAAGTTCTGCCGTAATAACTGTCGCTATAAGGGTCATATCCTTCAACAAGAACCTTGTATTCTTCACCGATACGGCTGTCATTTTTTTCTTGCATAATAAGGTACTGATCGTCCATAAGAATTTCACCACGGCGAATCTTAACATCATCCTCAATCTGATCATCCAACTCTGCAGCAGGTGTTCCCTCCTGAGGTGAGTAAGTGAAACAACCGAGACGGTCAAACTCTTTTTCGTTTATAAATACATTGAGCTCTTCAAAATCTTCTTCACTTTCACCGGGGAAGCCTGTGATGAAGGTTGTTCTGATAGCTATATCAGGCATAGCAGCTCTCAGGCGGTCAATAACAGATTCAATCTGAGCCTTATCGCCTTTTCTGTTCATAGCTTTAAGAATTTTATCGCTGCAATGCTGAAGCGGAAGATCGATATAATTAACAATCTTTTCCTGATTTGCCATAGTTGAAATAAGCTCATCTGTCACTTTATCGGGATAGCAATAGAGAAGTCTTATCCATTCAATACCGTCAACTTCGCAAAGCTCATTAAGAAGCTGCGGCAATCTGTATTCACCGTAAAGGTCAATGCCGTAAGCTGTAGTGTCCTGAGCGATAATAACAAGCTCTTTGACTCCGAGTTCGGCCAACTGCTTTGCTTCTTCAACAATGTTTTCGATTTTGCGGCTTCTCATCGCTCCGCGGATGGAAGGAATAGTGCAATAAGTGCAGTTATTTGAACAACCGTCGGCAATTTTGAGATAAGCCCAATAAGACGGAGTTGTGAGAACACGCTGAGCATCAAG
>JAZRME010000262.1:0-4575 GCA_045647325.1 Acutalibacteraceae bacterium
ATTGTCTGATCAAGTATTCCCTCAAGCTGAATTTCAGCCCATGTGCCTCGTGCCTTAACATTTGTAAGAACACGGTTAAGAGTTGAAACATTTGTCGTTACACCGTTTGACAGCTCTTTCATTTCGCCTAATGATTTATAAACATTTTCAAGTTGTTGTGAAACTGTCTTAAATGATGAATCAAGTCTTGTGGTAAGGGTTTCATTGAGCTTTTCATCAACAGTTTCTCTCATTTGATCAAGCTTTTTTTCGTTACTTTCCTGCATTTTTGAAATAGACGATTCTATAACACGAGTCTGTTTTTCATTCTGAGTAAGCATAGAGTCTTTTATTGTATTAAGTGATGCTGTGGTAGCTTCACTGATTTTAATAAGGTTTTTGTAATTTGACTCTGTCATTTTGCTCAATGACTCTGAAACAGCTTTTGAGTTGTTGTTGATTTCATCACTTACTCTGTTCTGAAAAGACAATGATTCTCGTCTGTTGCGCTCAAATTCTGAACCGAGTGCTGAAGCAAGTGAATTATTCTGAGCTTTTAATTCAATAAGTTTGTCATTTATATTGTTGTCATCTTTTTTATTTTTATTTCTGATGCAGATGATAATTATAACAATTTGAAGAATAACTATTATCGACAGAAAAATATATAATTCCATAAATAAGCCTCCGGATAAGGTTTGTTTTTTTGATTATAACATATTTTTTTGAAATTTAATATAGGTTTCATGATTTTTGTATAGATTTTTATATTATGATTTGATATACTAAAAAGAGAATATTTTTGAGAGGTAATTATATGTTAAAAAGACTTCTGGCTGTCATTTTAATGTTTTGTATAATTTTAACTTTATTTGTTGCTTGCGGTGAGGATGAACCGATCAATGCGTTTTATCCTATTTCTGCTGATCCTGAGTGTCTTGACCCGCAGATTGCTGAAAATGAAATATCAAAAATGATAGTTTATAACAGTATGGAAGGTCTTGTCAGAATAGATAAAGACGGAAATATTAAACCGGGTGTAGCTGAAAGTTGGACTGTATCTGATGATGGTCTTACATATACTTTTAAATTAAAAGGCGATTCGTGTTGGCAGTTACTTAAATCTCACAAAACTGTTTTAGGTGAAGATTACGAAAAAACATTCAGCACCAAAGTTACGGCTTATGATTGCGCTTTTGGTATTGAGAGAGCTTTAAGGCCTGAAACTAAAGCCCAAAATGCATTTTTGCTTTTTGCAATTAAAAATGCGCAAAAATTCAATATGGGTGAAGTCAACAGAGAGAGTCTCGGCATTAAAGCTACAGATGAAAACACTCTTGTTATTACCCTTGAAAGAAAATATCCTGATTTGTTGCGAGTGTTGGCTGAGCCGATGTGTATGCCTTGTGATGAGGAATTTTTTAAATCAACCGGTGCTAAATACGGTCTTGAGTTGAAATATACACTTTGTAACGGCCCATACTACATAGGCAGATGGGTTGAAGACGGTTCTTTGATTTTATATAAAAATGAGAATTATCCCGGTTCTTTTAATACCGGTGCTGTATATTTTTATGTAAATAAAAATGAAGAACAATATATTTCAAAATTTAATCAGGGTGATTATAATGCTATGAGAGTGTCAAAAAACAAGTACAGTCTTGTTAATGAAGATGATGATATTGATACTCTTGTTACTTCTAACGGTGTTTATGGTTTTGTATTTAACTGTAATGATTCTGTTTTATCTGATATCAATATCAGAAAATCACTCCTCGCTGCAACAGAAAGGGATACTATGTTTGTTGATCAGAAGGGATACACTGCTGCCAAAGGCGTTATTCCCGAATCTTGTCGTTGGTCAGACAAATCTTATCGTGAAGTTGCAGGTGATCTGAAATTCCCTGTGTATTCATCCGATACAGCTGTTGATTATTTCAAAAAAGGTCTGGATGAGCTTGACACAACCAATATTAACATTTCTATTGTTTGCACTGATGAATTCAGAAATTCTGTTATAAGACTTATTCAGAAATGGGAAAAATGCTTTGGCCTTGCTATCACTGTCAGCGTTGACACAATGGAAGAGGAGGAACTTGATAAAGCAGTGTCTAAAGGTGAATATCAGATTGCCTTCACAAAGCTGTCTGCAACTGACGGCAATACACTGTGCTTTCTTGAAAACTTCTGTACTGATAATTCTTTGAATTTCGGTAACTACTCAGATGAAACTTATGATAAATTGATTGAAAATTGCAAAACAGCATATTCAGGTAATGATATTATTGTGAAGTATAAAACTGCAGAGCAGATGCTGGTAAATGAAGGTGTATTTTATCCTGTGTATAATGCTGAAGAAAGGGCATATATTTCAAAAGACTTAACAGGTGTTTTTGCTTTGCCCGGTTTTGTAGCTTTTGATTTTGCAGGTTGGGATTAATTTATGAAAATTAAAGGTAATGTTGTTGGCTTTTTTATATTTTCAGTTCTTTCTTTGTTTTTTATGGTGCTGATTTTTTTGTTTTCGTATCAGTCAGCAGAAAGCTCATCAGCTTCAAGTGAATCGGTTTATGATATTTTTATAAGGCTGACGAGCTTTGATTTTATTTCTCATGGAGTTTTTCGCAAGATAGCTCATTTTTGCGAATATGCAGCTCTCGGGTTTTCCGTTTCAGGTGCAATTTATTTTTATTATGCAGATATTCGCCTGATTAAGTCAGTTGTTATTTGTCTTGTTTACGCTTTCAGCGATGAAATACATCAATATTTTGTTCCTGAACGAGCATGTCGTTTGTTTGATGTTTTTGTTGATGGTTGCGGAAGTGTTTTTGGTTTCTTTGTTTTCTGGTTGTTATTCTTTATAAAAAATAAATGTTTTTCAAAGCGCCGATATTTCAATTGATGAGATATCGGCTTGTTAATTTATTGTAAATTTTGTCATTTTTGATATTCATTTTATTGACTATTTTTTATTTTGCTTTATAATAATTTACTGTATAAATCTGTATATAAATATTTAATGAAATAATATATCTGAAGGGAGTTGGCATTGTGTTAAAAACGATTCTCAGTAATGTTAAAGAATTTAAAAAAGATTCTGTTCTTACGCCGATTATGATGATTTTTGAAGTAATCTTTGAGACAATTATCCCATTGATGATGGCTTCTATTATTGATGACGGAGTTGAAAAAGGTGATATAAATCACATTTTTAAAATGGGTATATATATGGTTGTTGTCGCAGCGTTAAGTCTTGTTACAGGTCTGCTCGGAGGAAAATATGCAGCGAGTGCTTCAACCGGTCTTGCAAGAAATCTGAGACAAACCATGTTTTTGAAAATTCAGGATTATTCTTTTGCCAATATTGATAAATACAGTACTGCCGGTCTCATAACAAGACTCACTACTGATGTTACTAATGTTCAGCATGCGTATCAGATGATTCTGAGAATGTTTGTGCGTTCACCTGCGTCACTTATTTTTGCTATGGCTATGGCTTTTACTATTAATTCAAAACTTGCCTGCATTTATCTTGGTGCTGTTATTCTTTTATCAATAGTTCTCGGCTTGGGCCTTGCAAGAGTTTCAAAACATTTTGCTAATGTTTTTAAAAAGTACGATAATCTTAACGCTTCGGTGCAAGAAAATGTTTCTGCAGTCAGAGTCGTTAAAGCTTATGTCAGAGAAGAACACGAAAACTCAAAATTCAAAAAAGCAAGTGATAATGTTTATAAGCTCTTTTTGAAAGCTGAAAATATTACAATTCTGGCTTCTCCGATTATGCAGATAACCGTATATACCTGCATTCTTTTAATCAGTTGGCTCGGAGCCAAAATGATAGTTCAGGATAGTATGACCACCGGTCAGCTTATGAGTTTGCTGACTTATTGTATGAATATTCTTATGAGTCTGATGATGCTTTCAATGGTATTTGTTATGATTTCAATGAGTCAGGCGGGTGCGCAGAGAATAGCTGAAGTAATCAATGAAGTTCCTGCTATTAAAAATCCTGAAAATCCTGAGTTTAATGTTGCTGATGGCAGCGTTGAGTTCAGAAATGTTTGTTTCAGATACAATACAGGTGAAAGTGAACCTGTTTTGAGTGATATAAATATAAAAATCAATTCCGGTGAAACAATCGGAATTATCGGCGGAACCGGAAGCTCAAAATCAACGCTTATAAGCCTTATCAGCCGTCTTTATGATGTCAGTGACGGTGAGGTAATTGTTGGTGGTAAAAATGTTAAAGAATATGATCTCGAATCATTGAGAAACAGTGTATCTGTTGTTCTTCAGAAAAATGTTTTATTCAGTGGTTCAATACTTGAAAATCTTCGTTGGGGTAATGAAAATGCTTCATACGAAGAGTGTGTTGAAGCCTGTAAACTTGCTTGCGCTGATGAGTTTATTAACAAAATGCCTGATAAATATGATACATTTATTGAGCAGGGTGGTACTAATGTTTCAGGTGGTCAGCGTCAGAGATTATGTATAGCAAGAGCTTTGCTTAAAAAGCCTAAAATTCTTATACTTGATGACAGTACAAGTGCTGTTGATACAGCAACCGATGCCAGAATCCGAGAAGCGTTTGCAACC
>JAZRME010000263.1:0-4997 GCA_045647325.1 Acutalibacteraceae bacterium
CTTGATGAAAAGACAAGAGCTGAAGTTTGTATGGAAATTGAAGAAAGCCTTCTTGAAATGTATCAGAACGAAGAGCTTTGTGTGAAACCGGCACTTCTTGATAAGCGCGGTGGTCATAAATATTCTCTTGCTGCTGTTTCACTTATTGACTCAATTGCTAACGATAAGAAAGATGTTCATGTTGTTAACATCAAAAACAACGGTACTCTTGACTTTATGGCTGATGATGATATTGTTGAAATCGCTGCAGTTATCGGCAAAGACGGTGCAACTCCCGTTAAGATTGATAAGGTTGAAAACAAGCACATCATCGCTCTTATGAGAACTATCAAGGCTTATGAGAAGTACACAGTTGAAGGCGCTCTGACCGGTAATGAACAGGCAGTTATCAACGGTCTTCTTATTCATCCCCTTGTTGGCGACTGGGAAAAGACAACAAAATGCTTTGAAGAGCTCAAGCAAGCTCACAAAGAGTTCCTTCCTGAATTCAAATTCTGATTTATAAACATCTTGTTTACGCATAAATAATGCCCCACTTATTGTGGGGTATATTTTTTTAAGTATTATCTATTCCAAGGCTGACAGAAAGAGCCTGATTTACACGATGCATATCACTTTCATCAAGGTTTCCCATTTTTTCTTTCAGCCGTTTTTTATCAAGGGTTCTCACCTGCTCAAGCAAAACAATAGAATCCTTTGCAAGTCCGCAGCCGTGGGCATTAACCTGAATATGAGTTGGAAGTGATGTTTTGAATCTTCTGCTTGTAATTGCAGCAGCAATAACTGTAGGACTGAACTTGTTGCCTACATCATTCTGAACTATCAGAACAGGTCTGATTCCCCCTTGTTCCGAGCCGACAACGGGACTTAAGTCTGCGTAATATATATCTCCCCGTTTAACTGTCATTTTATCACTCTCCGAAAATTAATCAGCAAGAATATTTTTGCCGATTATGAACATATTTAAACATTGGCGTTCAATATATTTTATTCCGGAATAAGTTTTAAGTTAGAATTATGAAAACAACTTAAACGAATACAAATTCACTGTCTGCAAACTGAATTGATTCAATATTACCGTCAGAATCAAAATAAGCTTCAAATTCAGCATTTTTATACATCACAGTATTATCTTTAACTTCAAGGCAATCTATTGATTTAAGGGTATCCAGAGCCCGATTCAGACGAACAAAAACATTTTTATCGTCTGATTCACTTATTATCTCAACATCACCATATCTGCAGCAGATACTTTGGGCATCAATATAAAAAATCACACCTTTCAATTCTTCAGGTGAAACCAGACAGAATTCAGTTTTATCATTTTCTTTTAAAACGGTACCTTTATATTTTTCACCATTCATATATAAAATAAAAACAGTGTTTATTGAATTCACATTCAGACAAACACTGTTTTTTGAAATTCCTTTATTACACGAACACAACAAAAAAGATAAAACTAAAACCCCGATTATTATTTTTTTCAAATCAATCAACCTTATTTTCATAATTTGAAAACAAAAAAGGTAAAAATTCCGTCACCATTGTAGGGGTCATACCGGTTAATGAAGTTTTTTCAGCCACAAGATCACCACTGCGACCATGCAGATAAGCAGCTGATATTGCACTTTCAAAAGGAGCTGCACCTTGAGCAAGAAGTGATCCGATAATTCCGGAAAGGACATCACCGCTTCCTCCCTTGGCCATCCCCTGATTGCCTGTAGGATTTATAAAGACATCATCCCCTGATGCTATGACGGTGTTGCTGCCCTTAAGTAAAACAACACTTCCTGTTCTGCGTGACAAATCTTTTGATACCTCTATGCGATTATTACAAATATAATCTATATCAGCCTTAACAAGTCTTGACATTTCACCGGGATGAGGTGTAAGTATGACCGGAACTTTTGCTGTTTTCAATATATTTATATTCTCGCTTAAAACATTTAGACCGTCAGCGTCAATAACTATCGGACATGTTGAATTCTGAACAACATATTCAACTAATTTTTTAGTGTCAGCTGTTACACCTAAACCGCAACCGATAACAACCGCATCAGATGATTTTAATCTTGACTCAAGTTCTTTTATAACTGCATCAGTATATGATAAAAAGCCATCTTTATCATCATCCAAAGGCAACATAAGAGGTTCGGTAAGTTTTGAGGCAATCGCACTGTACGCTTTTATTGGAAAAGCACAGGTAACAAGACCTGCTCCTGATTTAACAGCTGCATTACCGCATAAAACAGCTGCTCCCTGCATCCTCATACTGCCGCAGATACAAAAAAGTCTTCCGAAAGTTCCTTTGTTTGAGTCACTTTTTCTTAACGGAAGCGATGACCTGATATAATTATCGTCAGCCGAATTCAATACAAACTCACCGTCAAGTAAGTAACATTCTTGTGAAAAACCTATATCAATCACAAAAACTTCACCACAATAATCTGATGACGGCTTAAGAATATGAACAGGTTTTTTGCAGGTAACAGCAAGAGTATAATCAGCTTTAAAACACTCACCCGACACTAAACCCGAATCACCCTCAAGTCCGCTGGGTATATCAACTGAAATTTTAACTGCATCTGAATTATTGTTGATATACTCAACAAGAGAAAGGCAGTTCCCACGAAGTAAGCCTTTAAAGCCGATACCGAAAATGCAATCAATAATCACATCACAATGTTTTATTTTATCAAAACATACGGTATCTGATTCAGCAAAATCGGTTATAATTATATTATCATCCAATCTTGAATACATCTCAACGGACTCACTTGCTTTAGGTAAGCCGCAAGAAAGAATTATCTCAACATCATATCCGTCTTTAAATAAAAAATCAGCAATAACAAACCCGTCACCACCGTTTTTTCCGTTTCCGCATAAGACAACAATCTTCTTTTTGCTATAACCGATAATCTTTTTGATTTTTTTATAACAGGATATTCCTGCATTTTCCATCATAGTTATGTATGACATTCCTTTGTTAAATGCGTTTTCTTCAATAGATCTCATCTGCTCACAAGAATATACTTTCATAAGTCACCTCAACACATTTATTAGTAGAATTATAACATATTAACAAATAAAAACCAACCACTAATATAAAAAAGTTCAAAATACCCCTTGTTTAATTATTAAAATTAGTTTATAATAGTAAAATGATTATGGAGGTGTTTGCAGTGACCGATAAAACAATTAAGTTTTCTATCAAAGAAGACCACGAAAATGAAATGCGTATTGCTTTGCAGACTGTTTACAATGCATTAAACGAAAAGGGTTATAATCCGATAAGTCAGATAGTTGGTTATATTCTTTCGGAAGACCCCACATATATTACCACCTATAATAATGCCCGCAGTATTATCCGCAAAATTGACCGCGACGAGTTATTGCAGTCACTTGTAAAGAATTATCTTGATTTATAAACGGAGGTATTGTTATGGCTAAAAAAAATGAAATCAAGTTTTTAACATATAAGGGTAAACCTTTGGTAAGAAGCGGTAACACCATTTACTACGGCAATATGAATGACCCTTTTGTTATTATGCTTTCAATCACAAGCACAAAGCCTTTTAAAGACATGGAAGTTGCTGACAGAGTTGTTGTTCAGATGCTCAACACTGACCCTGAATGTCGTCCGAGAGAAAGAATTGTAAAAAAAGCCGAAAAAAGAGGTCTTTACAATGCTATGGATATCGGTTCAGTATGGCTTCACAGAGCTCTTGAAAAAGGAAATTCATAATTAACTTCATAGTAAAACCACCTGAAACTTTAAAAGTTTCAGGTGGTTAAATTTTTATTAAAATGATTGTTTAAGAAGCTCAAATGGTTTGACTGAATCAAGTTCAACCGGTCTGAGTCTGAAAGTAAAGTTCACACTGTCTTCAGTGAAATTATAAGGTCTGGAAGCAATAGGTCCGCAGGAACCGGAACCAATACCTTCATGACGATAATCAAGACAAACAACTGTTTCTTTTTTGGCTACAAGTTCGTGGTCATGAGCAGTTTTATCTACATGATCAACAGTATAATGAGAAGCATTGATTGAAACACTGTCAAGACCATATCCTGACATAAACAAACCAAAGCCTGACTCTTCACCAACAATTGCCCATTTTGTGCCGTAATGAGAAGAATTTTCTTGCGGTCTGATGTAATGTTCAAAGTTATCGGTAACTGTTGTAGCATATCTGTCAACCAAAGCAGCATTTTTCTTATCACAATAACTTTCCATCGGGCCGTAACCAAAATACTCAAGTTTCTCATTTCCTTCAGGCATCTCAAAAGAAATACCGAGTCGAGGAATGTTTTTGATAGTTTCGATATCAATCTTACCATTAATATTGATAAGCATATCTCCGCTCGCCTGAATTATATAAGTAATCTTGCCTTTAAAAGCAGGATTAAGCATTACCGGAGCATAAGAAACATCAGCAGAAATAGCTATAGCTTTTTCATCTTTTGCCATCTGAACACTGTAAGTCTTCTGGATAAGACGATCAAGACCTCTTTCGATCCATAAATTTCTTATCCAACGATCGTTATCTGTAGTGGCTCTGAATAAATTAAGTCTGATAGGTGTTGAAAGCATTTCACAATTTTTATAAGTGATTGTGTCAACAACACCGAAATACTTATCAAATCGATATACACTGTCACCTGCAGTAACAGTAATAAATCTCTCATCTTCAAGAGATTCAATACCTTCGGCATTTACCTTAACAAGCTCCTGAGCTGCAGTTTCAAGCTTAAACTGACAGTGACCGCATTCATAACCACTCTTAGCCCACGGTGTTTCTTTAGTATTAAAGAAATAAAGAGTAAGATATGCTTCACCGTAAACAGAGATCTCTCTTGCATTGAATAAAACAAATTTCTGATTTGTTCTCGGCATAATCATAAGACCCGAAATTTCGCCATTGGCTATTTTTTCGCCGTTACACTTGATATCCCATTTCATGCCGATATCATCAAGACCCTTGAAAAATCTTTTG
>JAZRME010000264.1:0-5671 GCA_045647325.1 Acutalibacteraceae bacterium
AAAAGACCGTCTCAGACGGTCTTTTTATTATACTTATCTATTAAAATTTTAGCTGCCTTATAAATGTCACCGCATCCGAGTGTTAACACAAGATCGCCTTCCTGAGCGTTATTATAAATATATTCAGCTATTTCATCGAAAGTGTTAAACCATACACTTCCCGGTATCTTTTCAGCCAGTTGAGAGGTATAAACATTATATGTGTTCACTTCTCGTGAACCCATAATCTCACTCATAACGCATTTATCAGGTATTTTCAGAACATTAGCAAAATCATCCATCAAAAGAGCGGTTCTTGAAAATGTAAAGGGTTGAAAAACAGCCCAGACATTTTTATAGCCCATTTTCATAGCAGCTTCAAGTGTAACCTTAAGCTCAGTAGGGTGGTGAGCGTAGTCATCAGCGATATCAATGCCGTTACATGTGCCGAGATGCTCAAATCTTCTTCCTGCGCCTCTGAAATGCTCTAATGCCTCTATGGCTCCGTTTATATCCACTTTATTATAAATTGCCGCTGTGAGGGCCGCTAAGGCGTTATAGATATTATGCTCACCGGGTACATTGAGTTCGACATGACCCAATACGCCGTTTTTATCACAAAAATCAAAACAGGGGAAAGCATTATTGATTTTAATATTATCAGCATAATAATCATTTGATTTGTTCTTGCCGAATGAAATCACTTCTTTATTATTAACATCTTTAATAGCCTTAAGAGTGTTTTCATCATCACCGTTTACTATCAGAGCTTTTTTGGTGATATTTGCAAATTTATTAAATGATTTAATAATGTTTTCAAGTGTTTTGAAATAGTCAAGATGATCTTCATCAATATTTAAAATCACTGAAACATCAGGATAAAGCTTAAGAAAAGTGTCAACGAATTCACAAGCTTCACAAACCATATTTTCTGTTTTACCGACTCTGCCGTTTGAATTGATAAGCGGAAGTTTGCCTCCGATAACGGCAGAAGGATCCTGATTGTTTTCAAGTAAAATCTGAGTGAGCATGGATGAAACTGTTGTTTTACCGTGAGTTCCGCAAACGCAAATACAGTTATCAAACATCTCAGTAATTGCGCCCAGCATCTCTGAACGCTCAAAGGTCGGAATTCCGGAGTTTTTGGCTGCAACAAGCTCAGGGTTATCTTTTAAAAGAGCAGCTGTATATACGATCATTTCTGCGCCCTCGATATTTTCTGCTCTCTGACCCATAGCCACGGGGATACCCATATTTTTGATTCTTGTAAGAGTATCACTTTCATTATTATCTGATCCTGATAACTGATAGCCCTGTGAATAAAGAATTTCAGCAAGAGGGCACATGCCTGAACCGCCGATTCCTATAAAATGTATTCGTTTTACTTTTTGTAATAATTCATTGATTTTTAACACGGTGAACTCCCTTTCAAATCACACCTTTTAACAGACAACATATTATTATAATATAAAGTTGTAAGGGGTGATAATATTATGAAAATTAAAAATTTAGCATCAATCGGTGGTGACAGCAGACAAGATTTTGTAATAAATAAACTGTCGCAATACGGATTGAAAATAGATAAAATTGATATGCTTGATGATAATATATCATTTTATGACGGGTTTGTTTTGCCGTTACCTGTCAGTACAGATAATATTAACATAAATTCAAGTAAAATTTCAATTGAAGAATTTATAAATAAAATCAGTAACAACCAGATAATTTTTGGTGGAAAAATAAATGAACACTTAAAGTTAAGCCTCAGTAATAAAAAAATAAGTTATTATGATTATTATTTGAGAGATGAATTTGCTTTAAAAAACGCTGAACCAACAGCAATGGGTGTCTTAGCTTATGTTATGAATAACTCCGAAAGAACATTGTTTAAGCAAAAAGTTCTTGTTATCGGGTATGGCAGATGCGGTAGGGCAGTGTGTAAATTGTTTAACGCTGTAGGAGCTGATGTTACATCAGCATCAAGACGTTATTTAACAATAGCGCAGGCTCAGTCAGACGGTATAAATGCATATCATCTAAAAGAAATAAACGAATATGTCAAACGAGCAGATATAATTGTAAATACCGTAGCTGAAAAAATTTTAGATAAAGAATTTATTGATAATATATCTGAAAAAGCAATTGTTATTGATATAGCTTCTTATCCGTACGGATTTAATTATGATTATGCAAAAGAAAGAGGCAAAAAAATAACATTACTTCCATCCATTCCGGGAAAATATTTTCCTGAAACTGCAGGTAGCATAATCGCTGACACAATCATAAATATAGCAGAGGAGTGGCACTTTGAATAAAATAAAACTGGGATACGGAATCTGCGGATCTTTTTGTACATTTTCAAAAGCGTTGAAACAAATTGAAAATCTTGTTAATGCTGAGTTTGAGGTATATCCGATATTTTCTGAATTTGCTTATAAAACAGACACAAGATTTTTTAATGCAAGTGAGTTTGTTGAAAGAGTAGAAACTGTATGTAATAAAAAATCCATTTATACAATATATGATGCAGAACCTATAGGACCCAAAAAGATTTTTGATGTGATGGTTGTTGCCCCGTGTACCGGTAATACATTATCAAAACTCGCTTTGGGTATAACTGACACAAGTGTAACCATGGCCTGTAAAGCTCATCTGAGAAACGAAAGACCTGTTGTTATAGGAGTATCGTCAAATGATGCATTAAGCACAACAGCTAAAAATATCGGAACATTATTAAATAAAAAAGATGTATATTTTGTACCGTTTGCCCAGGATGACTGCTACGAAAAACCACGTTCGGTTGTTTGTAATTTTGATATGATAGAGCTGTCTGTGAAAGCCGCTTTGAGCGGAAGACAGCTTCAGCCGCTGATATTATAATTCAAGTTTGCCGTTTGTTTTCAGTTCATAATTTCTGCTTAAAATAAGATTTTTTAACTCTTCTTCATTTTCGGGTATATTATCAACATAAATTCCGGATGTAGGGTCATGTTCTCCGTGAAAATCCGTACCTGATGTCATAATATATCCGAATTTTTTTGCCCATTTAAGAGCAATATCGTTACTTGAATTATGACCTTTATGACCGTTAAAAACTTCAATACCGTCAAGTTTACCCGGCTTAATAATTGTTATTCCGGGTCTGAAAGGATGAGCCTGAATTATAATACAATCCAGACTGTGAATATAATCTAGTCCGTCGCTTATTTCCATTTTAAAGATGCATTCCATTTTTCTGAGTTTATCTTCACTTAAACCAAATATAAGATAATCATTGTTGTTTTCATCAAAACGAAGCTCAGCACCTAAATATACAGAAAAGTCTCCCAGCTTTTCAGCCTCTTTTTTGGCAGCTTTATAACCGGATATGAAAAAGTCAACTTTATCATCCCATGTTGCTTCAGGAATATCTTTAAGCATATTTGAGTTAAAATGGTCACTTATCATAACACCGTTGTAACCCATAGAATAGTAAAGCTGTACAGTTTCTGCGGCAGGTGTCTGTCCGCAGCTGCTGACTTCACTTGTGTGACAATGTATATCTATTAAATAATTTTTCATAAATTTTCACCGTATTGATTCGTTTATCTTATTCGTGAATTTTCAACTCAAAGTTGCCGGAATAAATCAAATCTCGCAACTCGGATTCATTTTCGGGTAACACATCTGTCAGAATTCCTGCGTTTATTTCACCGCCATGAAAGTCTGAACCTGCAGTCATTTTATAATTAAATCTTTCGGCCCACGCAAGAGCAATATCATTCCTTGAGTCAGTGGTGTGACCGTTATATACTTCTATTCCGTCACACAAACCGGGTTCAAGAATGACACAATCATCTCTGAAAGGATGAGCTTGGATTATTACACAATCAAGGCCGTGGATCAGCTCAAGACCTTTTGACGGCTTCATTTCTATTATGCCATCCATCTTATAAAGCTTTTCTTCGCTTAAACCAAACAGAAGATAATCATTATCATTTTCGTCAAAACGAAGTTCAGCTCCGAGATAAACCTTAAAATTGTCATATTTTTCGGCTTCTCTGACAGCTTCTCTGTAACCTTTTAAAAAATAATTAACTTTTTCATCCCAGGTTGGTTCAGGAATTGTTTTTTTCAAAGTTCTAAAAGTGTAATTATGTAAATGATCTGAAATAACAATCGCATCATACCCCTTTGAATGATACAGCTTTACCATATCAGCAGCAGGCATTTTAGCGCAATTACTTGTTTCGTCCGTGTGACAGTGAGTTTCAATCAGAAATTTTTTCATATTTACACCTTCTTTTTAAAAATTATACACCCTTTATTTTATAAATTCAATATTTAGTTTTAGTTATCGCTGATAATTTTATCAGTATTGTTGTTAATTACAACATCAGATTTAAGTGTAGGTCTGTTGTTTTCTTCTGAATATCTTATATCATCATATGTAACTAAGTATAAGTTATCTGTATTAAATTGTTTTATTGTAATGTGTTGATTATAAGAGTTTAATATTTTTTTGAAATCATCATTAAATTCTTTAAATTCACGGGAATATACATCAGTTGAAACTGTATATCTTTTGATTTTACCGCTGAGTGTATCGATATAAAAAGAGCAGCATAAATTTTTGTCTGACGGAGTCCAATAAATGATATATTCATTTTCTTTTTCAATTGTTATAGTGTCATCTGATAAAAATATTTCTTGTTTATAAAAATCATTATATTTCTTTTTAAACTCTTCAATGTTTATTTCTTGGCTTGATTGACAAGAAGTAAGAAGAAACAGTACAGGAATTAAAAATAACATCAACATCCTTTTCATAGGCAATTTTCCTCAAATTTTTGTCTTAATTCTTGCAATATCTTTTTTTCTATTCTGGATACATAAGATCGTGATATTTTCAGCATGGAAGCTATTTCTCTTTGTGTTAACGGTTTTTGATTATTCAGACCGTATCGCAAAATTATTATGGTTTTTTCTCGTTCATCCTTTATTTCATTTATGAAGTTATACAATTTTTTACTCATTGATGTTAAAAATATATCATCAAGTATCGTATCTTCTGTAGCTATTATATCAATCAGAGTCAATGGATTACCCTCGTTATCAACATCAATAGGTTCATTGACAGATATGTCTTGTGATATTTTTTTTTGTGACCTGAAAAACATCAAAACCTCGTTTTCAACACATCTTGCTGCATAAGTTGCTAATCGTGTGCCTTTATCACTTTTAAAAGAATCAATTGATTTTATCAGTCCGATTGTGCCAATGGAAATCAGGTCTTCCTGATCAACAGCTGATGAGTTATATTTTTTTATAATATGAGCTACAAGTCTTAAATTGTGTTCAACAAGTTTATTTTTAGCTGTTTTATCGCCTTTGGCGGAAAGTTTTAACAGTTTTTCTTCTTCTGATTTAGATAATGCTGCCGGAAAAGAATTTAACGGATTAACATGAAGAATAAAAAATAAAAAATCTGAAAACAAGTTTAAAAGAATATCAAACATTTTATCACCCTGATAATATATATGCAGATTGTGATAAATATTAACCTTCTTCTGAACCTTGTGTTTTGAAAAAATAAAAGCTAAGAGGCGACGCTCTTAGCTTTTATTACAACTGTCTATATATTCACACGCAGCAAGAGCTGCAACAGCGCCGTCAGAAACGGCTGTAGTTACCTGTCTGATATTTTTTGTAC
>JAZRME010000265.1:0-7752 GCA_045647325.1 Acutalibacteraceae bacterium
TAGGCACGCCCATCATACCGAAGGGATAATTGTCTCTGAAATCATCCTTTGTTGTGTAAGGAATATACTGAATGTCTGAGAGCTGCTTAATCTTGCTGCCGTCAAAAACACCTGCATCTGTGAGCTTTTTGTGATAAAAAGCTGTGTTATTGTAGCAATAATTAACAGTCCATTTCAGTTTTTCAAGCTGGAGAGCTTCCAGCTCTTTACGGGGCATTGTTTCTATTTCTTTCTGGAAACAATTCATTTTTAAAATACACATCCTTCTATTAAAAAGTCCGAAAAGCCTTCGCCTTTCGGACCAATACTTTAAAGCGATATAGTATTATAACACTAAACACCTTTTTCTTCAAGTGTTAATTCATTCTTTTTCACTTAAACATTCAAAAAGTTCAGCGCTTATTTTTTCTGCTTTCTTGGCACCTGTAAAAGCTGAAATAACCGGAACCTCAATAAGACCCACAATCATTGTGATTGCACCCCAGTTAATGGGAGAAGCAAGGTTGAAGTTAAGTCCGCAGATTGCGAACGAAGCTGCCTTCGCAGTAAGCTCTGGGAAAAGACCGAGATTGAAAAGTACCATACTCGCAACTGTGAGGCTTACACCTGTAATAAGGCTTACCCATACAGCGGCTTTTGTAATTTTCTTTGAGAAAAGACCAAAGAGGAAAGGCGCAAGGAACGAACCTGCAAGAGTTCCCCATGAAATGCCCATAAGAGCAGAAATATTGATACCCATAGCGTTGAGTTTTTCTTTGTTAGCTGCAATAAGAACTGAAATCACAAGGAACACAGCGATGAAAACTCTCATTATAAGCACCTGCTTTTTCTCGCTCATTCCTTTTTTGACAAAGGGCTTGATAAGGTCAATTGTCATAGTTGAGCTTGATGAAAGCACAAGACCTGCAAGAGTGCTCATTGAAGCAGAAAGAACAAGAACAACAACAAGACCAAAAAGCAAATCAGGAACAGATGTTTCAAGAATTGCAGGTACCATTGTGTCAAAATCAGGCTTACCGTTGGCAAGGGTCTGAATAAAAGTTTTGCTTGTATCAGCGGCATCGGTTGTGCAGAAAAGTCTGCCTAAACCGCCGAGGAAGTATGAGCCACCTGCCACAACAGCGGCAAAGAGAGTTGAAATAACAGCGCCTCTTGAAACTGAAGATTTGTCTTTGATAGCATAAAATTTCTGCACCATCTGAGGAAGTCCCCATGTACCGAGAGAGGTAAGAATAACAACACCGATCAGATTAAGAGGATCCGGGCCGAGAATTGAGTTGAATGTGCCGTGAGGTGAGTTTGCGCTTACAAGACCGATATTTTCATAAACTGCTTCGAGACCGCCCTGATTTTTAACAGCGCAGATTACAACAGCGGCAATACCGATGAGCATTACAATACCCTGAATAAAGTCATTGATTGCTGTTGCCATATATCCGCCGAGAATAACATAAACAGCAGTGAAGATTGCCATTATAATAATCCATGCTGTGTAGGGAATTGCAGGAAAAGCTGAGCTGAATAAAGTTGAAAGTCCGTTATAAACTGAAGCTGTATAAGGAATAAGGAAAAGAAAAACAATCATAGCTGCCGCAATTTTGAGACCTTTTGAGTTATATCTCTTTTCAAAAAATTCAGGCATTGTTGCCACATTGAGAGACTTTGTCATTTTTCTTGTTCTGTTACCGAGAATCAACCACGGGAGTAATGAGCCGATAAGAGCGTTACCCACACCAATCCAGGTGGCAGAAAGACCGTTGCTCCAACCGAACTGACCTGCATAACCGATAAAAACAACTGCGCTGAAATATGAAGTTCCGTATGCGAAAGCTGTCATCCACGGACCTACTGAACGTCCGCCGAGAACAAAACTGTTGACATCTGTTGCATTTTTGCGTGTTACAAGGCCGATAATAATCATCAGCGCTGCAAACACTACCAGCATTACTACTTTTGATACCATTTAAAAAACTCCTTTGATTTTTGCTATATATTTAATCCATCCGGAATAAAAGCTTGATTTTTTGACCGCTTGGGTTTAAACTATTCCGGAAAGAGGTCTTTTTATGTTTATTGATTTTCACACCCATATTTTTCCCGATAAAATTGCAACCGCTGTCATTTCAGAGCTTTCTCAGGTCTGTGGCAACAAGCCTTTCACTGACGGAGCATTAAACGGTTTGCTTGACTCAATGAAAAACGCAGGGATTGATTTATCTGTAGTGTTACCTGTGGTTACCAACCCGAAACAATTTGATTCGGTTAACCGTTTCGCTCAAAGTATAAACGGAATTGACGGAATTGTTTCTTTTGGCGGAATTCACCCTGACTGTGAAAACATTGAAGAAAAGTTGGATTACATCAAAGAAATCGGTCTGCGGGGAATTAAAATTCACCCTGACTATCAGAAAACCTTTATTGATGACCCAAAATATGTTAAAATTATTTCTCACTGTATAAAAATCGGGCTTTACGTTGTTACCCATTCGGGTATTGACGTGGGCTACCCCGACCCTGTTCACTGCACACCTGACAGAATTCTTAATCTTCTCACTCTCCTGCCCCGACACAACGAGCCGAAGCTCATTCTTGCTCACACGGGAGCGTATGGGATGTGGGATGAGGTTGAAGAAAAGCTTCTTGGTCAGAATGTTTATTTTGACCTTGCTTATTGTCTTGACAAAATCAGCGCTGAGCAACTTGTGAGAATTGTTAACGCTCACGGCAGTGATAAAATTCTTTTCGCTACCGATTCACCGTGGTCCGGTCAGCAGGAATTTGTAAAAATCTTTAACTCTCTGCCGCTGAACGAAGAAGATAAAGATAATGTCTCTTGCAAAAACGCAATTAAAATTTTATCACTTAAAAGCTTAAAAGCTTTAAAGCGTTAAAGCGATGGTTGTATTATATACCATTGTTTTACATTTTGCAAGTGTTTTTTCAAAAAAAGGAGAAAATTTGTGAAAAGTTTTGTAATCGGCAAAAATGACGCCAATCAGCGCCTTGACAAGTTTATTACCAAAAGCGTACCTAACCTGCCTAAAACGCTGATGTATAAATATATCAGAACAAAGAGAATCAAAGTTAACCGTAAAAAAAGTGATATTGCTGCAAGGCTCAACGAGGGCGATGTGGTTGAGATGTATATCAACGATGAATTCTTTGTTAAAAGCGAAACAAGGTATGATTTTTCGGGAGCATCGAGTAAAATTGACATTATTTACGAGGATGAAAATCTGCTGTTGCTTGACAAAAAAGTTGGTCTGCTCTGCCACCCCGATGATAAAGAATATATAGACAACCTTATCGCAAGGGTCAAAAAATATCTTTATGAAAAGGGTGAATACGACCCCGATAAAGAAAACTCTTTCACCCCTGCCCTTGTAAACAGAATCGACCGTAACACCGGCGGAATTGTTATAGCCGCCAAAAACGCTGAAAGTCTTAAAATTCTCAACGCTCAGATGAAAGAGCGCAACCTCAAAAAGACATATCTTTGTGTTGTGCATGGTGTTATGGAAAGAAAAAGTGGTCTGCTCGAAGGTTGGCTTGTGAAAGATGAGCAAAAAAATAAAGTCAGGGTCTATACCCGACCGAGAGATGACGCAAAAGAAATCCGAACAAAATACAAGGTTATAGAGAATGACACCAAAAACAATCTCAGCCTTGTGGAGGTAGATTTGCTCACAGGCAGAACTCACCAGATCAGAGCTCATTTCGCTTCAATCGGCCACCCCCTGCTTGGTGACGGAAAATACGGCACCAACGACCTTAACAAAAAGTTAGGCTATAAAAAGCAGTTTCTGTATTCATACAAATTAGCTTTTGAGCTTGATGAAAACGCAGGGTCACTCAGCTATATGAACGGCAGAGTCTTCACCGTAGATAATGTGTGGTTTGTCAAAGAATTTAAAAACAGAACACTGTAATAAAAGCTCGGGTCACCCCGAGCTTTTTAGTTTTATAAACCTGTTTCAAATATTTGCCAGATATATGGCCAAACAACACCTGATGCACTTCCTGTCTGAGACCATATAACTTCCCAATCTTTTTCTATCCACTTACCGTTTTGCTTTTCAAAAACTAATACATTACCTGATTTTTCAGAATAATAATATACTTTTGCATTAATACCATCACATTCAAGAACTTTAAAATGCTCAACATCGTTGCTTATCATCGAATTACTTTGATATGCGTATTCAAAATCATCATTATATTTATCTGTTAAAATTTCACATTCAACAAGAGATATTCCCCATAACAGCAAGATAACAATTAAACAAGCTAAAAAGGTTGTTGCAACTTTTTTCATGTTCAATCTCCCTTATTTAATAACCATGATCAACATGTTCCCATTTTCCGTCTGCATTTTTTACTAAAATCCATTTCCAATGCTCATAGGTGGAATTAGAATTTAATGAGCCGTCACCACCGGAAGAATCAACATCAAAAGTTGACACAAAAACAATCACATCTTCTGCATTATTTCTGTCGGCAAAATCTTGATAACCTGCATTTTCTTTATCGCCGATATACTCAATTTCTTTTAGTGTGCAACCTTCAAACTCTTTTTCAAAATAGTCAATTGCGACTTTCACAGCATCTGATATGTCATCCTGTGTATAAAGTTGAGAATCAATCTCTTTAATTTCCACTTCCCCTGCATCACCATTTTTAGCGCAGGCAGACAGAGACAACAAACTCACTAAAGTTAAAAGTAACGATATAACCTTTTTCATTATTTAACCTCCGTTAATTTATCAAAATCATATATATGTACCCACAACTGTTCAATAGGAGCACCGTCTTCGTTGGCATATTCTCCCTCGTTTTCCGACACGGTAACAAGGCGGTTATCATCAACACCCATTGCTTTGACGTAGTATCTTATAAGCTTTTCGTTTTCGGTCAGGCTGTCAGCTCTGATGAAACTTAATATTCCGTTAACCTTGCATACAATATAATCATCCGTAACACCAAAGCTATCCGCACCAAGCTGTGCAGCTTGAAGTTCTTTTGTCTCAATGTCAATGACTGTCACTCGGTTTTCACAGTCTGCAATAATTTTATTTCCTTTAAGTGCAAGTGCTCTGACATTTCCGACAGATGATTTTATTTTTTCTATCTTTTCGCCAGCATAGTTACAAACCGTAATTTCTCCGTCAACATACCATACAATTTTATCTCCATCAGCAGAAAGATAAATATTTGAGCTTTTGACCTTTGCCGTTTCATCAGTGCTTTTGCTATTGCAGTCATAGATGTATATTGTGGAGATTTCATCGTCGTTTTCACTCCAGACAATCTTATCCTTTAATAAAATCGGTTGAGAGTTATTCAATTTACCCATTTCTTTTGCAAGGTGAATTTCGCCACTTTCAAGATTCATAACATATATTGCACCATAGTGTCCCGTCATAAGTCCGCACACTTCCCACACAAGCCACTTGCCGTTAGTCTGCACCGCCTCAATGAAACAATCATCATATCTTGAGTCATAAGGCAGTTCAAACAATACTTTTTTATCACAAGTTTTTACATTATAAGAAACCAACTTATCAATACCGTCAGCTTGATAATGGTCATTCACCGACATATAGAGGAAATCTCCGCTGATATCAATACAACTCACATTTCTGTAAGGCACAGTCACAGTTGTAACAAATGCGCCTTTGGGGAAATCATTCATAAGTTCAACTTCCCTTTCAGAGGCATCATCTGATGTTTTTTCTTCAACATCAACATCTGCACATCCGCTGATCAAAAGTAAAATAAGGCACAAAACTAAGGCTGTTATTTTACGCATAAAAATACCTCCTATCCTCTTTTTCAGTTTAGAATATATCACTCGATTATGCAATAGGTGTTAAGGAAATATAAAGAACTGATAAAATTTTGAGCTTGTACCACCAAAGTGATACAAGCTCATTACTTTTATTTTTTCTTTTTGCCGAAGAAGCCTTTTTTCTCTTCACCTGCAGGCTTCTGATTACCAAGGCTTTCGTTGAATTTATTGAGAAGTTCTTTCTGCTCATCAGTAAGGCTTGTGGGCACATCAACGATAATTCTCACAAGCTGATCGCCACGTCCTCTGCCGTTGATATTCTGAATACCCTTTTCACGAAGTTTGAACACATCCATAGGCTGTGTACCCGGTCTGAGTGAATATTCAACCTTACCGTCAAGAGTAGGCACAATAATTTTGTCACCTAACGCTGCCTGAGCGTAAGAAACATGAACCTCACACCATACATTGAAGCCGTCACGCTCAAAAAACGGATGCGGTCTTACAAACACACCAACATGAAGGTCACCTGAAGGACCTCCGTTGATTCCCTTATTGCCTTCACCTCTGACGTTAAGCACCTGACGGTCATCAATACCTGCAGGTATGTTAATTTCAAGCTTTGAGGTTTTGGTGAAACGGCCTCTGCCCGAACATTTTGGGCAAGGGGTTTCAATAATCTTGCCTCTGCCGCCACAACGGGAACATGCCTTTTGTGACTGAATAACACCAAATGGTGTTCTCTGCTGAGTTGAAACCTGACCTGTTCCGTGACAGTCGGGGCAGGTTTTGGGGCTTGTGCCTTTCTTAGCGCCACTGCCGTTACAATCGGGGCAGGTATCAATACGATTAACGTCAACTGTGCGTTTACATCCTTTAGCAGCCTCTTCAAATGAAACAGTTACATTTGTCTGAATATCCTCGCCTCTTCTTGGTGCGTTGGGGTTTGACCGACGGCCACCACCTGTTGCTCCGCCACCGAAAAAGCTTGAGAAGATATCGCCAAGGTCAAAATCCATACCTCCGCCGAAACCACCGCCAAAGCCGCCGCCAAAGGGGTTGCCGCCACCTGCACCGAAGTTGGGATCAACACCTGCATGACCGTATTGGTCATAACGGGCTTTTTTATCAGCGTCACTTAAAACTTCATAAGCTTCGTTGGCTTCTTTAAACTTTTCCTCAGCAGTTTTATCGCCTGGGTTGAGGTCGGGATGATACTGTTTAGCCTTTTTTCTGTATGCTTTTTTAATTTCATCCTCACTTGCACCTTTTTGCAAACCGAGGACTTCATAATAATCTCTTTTATCTGCGGCCATACGACTGCTCCTTATATATAGTCACTCTAATCCGTTCTGCCAGAGCGACAGAACGGATCAGATACGTCTTTAATTATTCACCTGTTACATCTGTGAAGTCGGCATCGTAATAACCGTTTTCGTCAGCGCCACCTGCAGGAGCACCCTGTGAAGGATCTGCACCCTGAGCAGCCTGAGCTGCCTGATACATTTTTTCGCTGATTTCATAGAACTTTGCCTGAAGCTCATCCTGCTTTGATTTGATGAGGTTAATATCTTCACCCTTGAGAGCCTCTTTAAGAGCATCTACCTTTGATGTGATTTCAGCTTTGTCAGCTTCGGGGAATTTATCGCCCTCTTCGCTGAGCATCTTTTCACACTGATATACAAGCTGATCAGCGTTGTTGCGTGTGTCGATTTCTTCACGGCGCTGTTTGTCTTCCTGAGCGAACTGTTCAGCTTCCTGAACTGCTTTTTCAATGTCTTCTTTTGACATATTTGTTGAAGATGTAATTGAAATTGACTGCTCTTTATTTGTGCCGAGGTCTTTAGCTGAAACATGAACGATACCGTTAGCGTCGATGTCGAATGTTACTTCGATCTGCGGAACACCGCGGCGTGCCGGCATAATGCCGTCAAGGTGGAAGATACCGAGAGTCTTGTTATCCT
>JAZRME010000266.1:0-8914 GCA_045647325.1 Acutalibacteraceae bacterium
GTGTAGATAAAGTTGATTACATCGATTACAAAGATATCAACAAGCTTTCTAAGTACACTTCAGACAGAGAGAAGATTCTTCCCCGTCGTGTAACAGGTACTTGTGCTGCTCATCAGCGTGCACTTACTGTTGCTATCAAGCGTGCTCGTCAGATAGCTCTTCTTCCCTACACAAACGACTAATCGTTAAATAAAATTAAAGCCAACGCATTTTTGGTGCGTTGGCTTATTTTTTTGTAAATTTATGTGATTACCGCTGCGACAACTTTGCCGAACATTTTCATTTCAGCGCTGACAATCAGCGAATCGCTATCGGTATCAGAATTTTTTTCAATCTCAACAATGTAGCCGATACCTTTGTAAGTGCAGCAGCTTGTGTTATTGTCTGTTGTTGAAGTAATTGCAAAAACCGGCTCTTTTAAATTCAGCGTTCTTACTGCATCGGTTACAAAAACTGTCAGCCAGATAACCAAAACAGCGCTGACAACCGATGAAAGAAGTTTAAGGCATTTTTTCATAAAGTCACCTTTTTCTTTTTACCTTTTTAATAATTATTATTACAACAGCTGCGATAATGCCGATAATTGCGATATATGGTGAGGCGGCAATAATATTTATAGCGAACTCACGGAAGAAATCACCCAAATCATAGAGATTGTTAAGCAGCTTTTCTTTGACTTCACCAAAGAATGAGTCGCCACCCTCAACCACTCTTTCAACCTCACTTATGTCAAGGGTAACCCCTGAGTAACTCACCATACCGTCATAACTCTGTTTTTGCATTTTAAGGGTGTCGAGGTCGGATCTGACTTGAGAAAGTCTGTCCTGAAGTTTGATAACATCATCAAGACTTTCAGCTTTTTCAAGAAGAGAGAGAAGTGTTTTTTCTTCGGTTTCAAGGGCTTTGATCTGACTTTCAACGCTGATATAACTATCGGTTATATCGTCACTTGTAACTGATAAGGATGCAACTGTTCCTATTGACGAAAGCTCTTCGATAAAACTTGCGAGTTTGTCGGCAGGAACCTTCACTCTCATATTGGCGTTTCTGTTTGTGTTTGTTGAGTAATTATATTCTTCTGACGCTTCAATATATCCGTTGTATTGCTCGATTTTTTGTTTGAGTGCAGCCATAAAAACGTCATATTCTTTTGTACGGATGCTGATATTGGCTGACTGAACAATTTTGCGATCAGCGTTCGGCTTTGATGTTGTTGAGCCGGATGCATCCTGAGCTATTACAGAACCTTCGGTTGTTCCGTCAGAAAAACTGTTGTAACTTTCGTCACGATAGCCGTTATCGGTGATCATATCCATCGCAACATTATCGCTTTCAGCTTTGAGGGTTGTGCCCATAATACCTGAAAAAACAAAAATCACAGCTACAAAACAGGCGGCAATTGTTACTACGGTTTTCCACACGGGAGCTTTCTTTTTTGAGGGAACATCAAGAGCTTCAATTTTTTTAATAAGACTTTCAGGTGCAGTGATTTTATCCACCGAATTGATATAATCTTTTTTATTCATCGTCAAAACCTCCGTCAAGTTCTTTTCGCAAGGCGTCACGACCACGGCTGAGCCACGATAAAACAGTGTTTTCTTTTGCATCAAGAATTTTGCCGATTTCTTTGGCTGTGTAACCCTCGTAATAATGAAGATAAATGGTGTTACGATAATTTTCGGGCAGGGCTTTGACTGCCTCTAAAATATCAGGATTTTTTTCATCTGTGTTAAGAGGAAAAATATTTTCCGTAAGGGTTTCACGACTTGACTTTTTAATTTTATCACGGCATAAATTCACGGTCACTCTTATGAGCCAGGCTTTAAGGTGTTCACTGTCACGGAATGTCTTATCTGACTCAAGAAGTTTTATAAAAACTTCCTGAGTTACATCCTCAGCGTCTGAGGCATTAACTGAGTTATGTAAGGCAACTCTGTAAACAGTGTCGGTAAATTGCTTAAAAGCGAATGAGAAAGCGTCCTTTCCCCTGATAAAAACGGTCATGACCATACCTCCTTTTATCTTTTTCACCCTGAACACGATTTTAAACGACAAATTATTGCATCACTTCAAAAAATTTTTGATAATTTCTGTGTTTTGAGTGATTCTGATTTGTTTGTAGCCATCGTTTTTGTCGATGAAATAAACATCACCGTCTTCGTTACCGCTGACACAATATACTTTATCATCATCAAAAATAATTGCTGCGCCGTTGTCAACGGCAATTCCGTTTTCGTCACGGGTTTTGATAGCCTCGCCGAATGTTGCCCAATCACCGCCCTGATAATGTGGGCAGTTGCTGAATGGCAGAATTCCGAGACATTCAATAAAAACAAAGGCTCTGTCAGGGCCGCAGTCATCGTACCCTGAGTCAAACCAACACATAGCGCCTGAGCTGTAGCCTGAAAGGATAACTCCTTTATTGTAAGCTTCAATGAGGTATTTGTCAGCTTTGGTTTCTTTCCAGGTGTTCATCAGAAACTCAAGATTTCCTCCGCCTGCATAAATAATGTCAGCGGAAAGAATGGCTGTTCTGATTTCTTCTTCAGTGAGAGTTTTGTCGGTGAGAAAAAGTCTGTCAGTTGAGCAACCGTTATCACGGAAGGCCTGTTCCATATACTGATCACCCTCAATGTCATCATACCCTGCTGTAGGAAGAAAGAGCATCCTGGGATTTTTTTTATCGCAAAGAGAAACAATGTCATCAATGATATTTGTAATTTCTCCGTTATCAAATCTTCCGCCGCCGATGGCAACAATTTTACCCATAAATATCACTCCGTTATAAGTTTATAATTTATATTAGCATTTAAAGATGATTTTTGCAACAAAAAAGCCGTCTTGCGACGGCTTTGATTTATCCTCTGATTTTGAGAATTACCTCACGGCAATCTTTTTTATCCATAATTTTGGGAACAGGATAAAGGGGATTAGCTTCTTTGAGAGCTCTTTCAACAAGGGTGGGAATATCTTTATCTTCGATAAACTCAAAATGCTCGGGAATGTTCATATTCTCGTTCATTTCTTTAATCTTTTTGATAAAGAGCTTTGCCTTGTCAGCTTCGCTCATACCGGAAGTGGTGATACCTGCAACATCAGCAAGTTTTGCAAGTCTGGGGTATGCACTTTCACCGAAATATTCAAGCACATAGGGGAGAATAACAGCGTTGGCAAGACCGTGGGGAGTGCCGTAAAGTCCGCCGAGGTTATGGGCAATAGCGTGAACATAGCCGACATAAGCTCTTGTGAAAGCCATACCTGCCCAATATGAGGCAACAAGCATATTTTCTCTTGCTTCAACATCTTTGCCGTTGTTATAAGCTTTTTCAAGGTTTTCAAAAATCAGCTTTGTTGCGTCTTCGGCATATTTCTCTGTTGAGGCAACGTTTGAACGGCCGATATAAGCTTCAACAGCGTGAGTGAGAGCGTCCATACCTGTTGTTGAGGTGATGTGAGGGGGAAGACCGAGAGTAAGCTCAGGGTCAAGCACAGCATATTTCGGGCGAAGCTTCGGGTCGTTGATTGCATTTTTTTCGTGAGTTTCGGGGTTTGAAACAACAGCAGCCAAAGTTACCTCGCTGCCTGTACCTGCTGTGGTAGGCACAGCAAAGAAGGGCGGGAGTTTATGAACAATCTTAAGCTGACCGCGCATTGAAACAACGCTCTTGTTGGGGTTGGTTACTCTTGCCCCTGCAGCCTTTGCGCAGTCCATAGGTGAGCCGCCGCCAAAAGCGATGATACCTTTGCAGCCGTTTTTAAGATAAATTCTTCTTGCCTCTTCAATGTTATCAATAGTGGGGTTGGGCTGAACACCGTCATAAATAACATACTTGACTTCGTTCTTGTCCATCTGCTCAAGCATTCCGTTAAGAAGACCGAGACCCATAAGACCTTTATCGGTTACGATGAGCACTTTGTCAATGCCTTTTGATTTGACAAGAGCAGGAAGTTTCTTAACTGCGCCCTCGCCTTTGAGAAGGTAAGGTTCATCCCAGTTGAGAAAGGTCATAGCGCCTTTATAGGCTGTCTGATAAGCTCTGTAAAAAAGTTCCGTCGGTTTGTTTACCATAAAAAAGACCCCTTAAAGTGAATTTTACTATTTCATTTTACAAAAAATCCTCACTTTTTACAATAGTTATATAAAAAATTTAAAAATATTTTAAATTTGATTGCAAAATCACTTGATAGATTGACGATTTTCTGCGATAATATTATGAATAGTTATATTGCCAAAATATTGTTTTATTCCTAAAGAAAGGATTTTTGATATGAACTACGAAAAATTAGCCGAGCTTTTATTCCCCGATATTACAAAAACAACTGAGGATTACGAAGCTCTTTATCCCCAACGAAATCTCAAAGAAGGAGCAAGAGTTACCCGTTTTGCTCCAAGCCCTACAGGCTATCTTCACATCGGTGGTCTTTTTGGCGCATTGGTTGATGTGCTTACAGCTAAGGCAACTGACGGTGTTTCATATCTGAGAATTGAAGACACCGATAAAAAGCGTGAAATTGACGACGGTGTTTCAGCTATCATCAACGGCTTTGACTCTTTCGGAATTGACTTTGATGAAGGTGTTACCGGTTTTAATCAGGAAAAGGGTGCTTACGGCCCTTACACCCAGAGTCATAGAGCTGAAATTTATCAGACAGTTGCAAAGGACCTTGTTAAAAAAGGTCTGGCATATCCTTGTTTCTGCACAGCAGAAGAACTGAGCTCAATCCGTGAGCAGCAGGAGAAGGGTGATGCTCTCATCTGGGGATATTTCGGAAAATGGGCAAAATGCCGTGACCTTTCTTTTGAAGAAATCGAAGAAAACATCAAAGCAGGTAAACCTTATGTGCTTCGTTTTCGCTCTGACGGTCAGGAAGATAAAAGAATTTTCTTTGACGATATTATCCGTGGCAAAATTGAAATGCCCGAAAACATTATTGACGAGGTTCTTCTCAAGTCTGACGGAATTCCCACATACCATTTCGCTCACGCCTGTGATGACCATTTTATGAGAACAACTCATGTTATCCGCGGTGAAGAATGGATTTCTTCAGTGCCGAAGCATATAGCTCTTTTCAAAGCCTGCGGATTCCGTGTTCCCAAATACGCTCACACTCCTCAGGTTATGAAAATTGATGAGGAAGACGGAACAAAGCGTAAGCTTTCAAAGCGTAAAGACCCCGAAGCAGCAGTAAGCTATTTTGTTGAGCAGGGTTTTCCGAAAGGGAGCCTTATTGAGTATCTTCTTACTCTTCTTAACTCAAACTTTGAAGATTGGAGAAAAGCCAACCCCACAGCCGATGCTTTCTCTTTCCCCTTCAATCTTAAAAAGATGAGCCCCAGCGGATGTCTTTTTGACCTTGTGAAATTAACAGACGTAAGTAAAAATGTTATCTCTGTTAAAAAAGCAAAAGATATTTATAACGAGCTTGTTATCTGGGCAAAGGAATATGATGAGGAATTTTATGCTCTTCTCACCCGTGATGAAGATTTTGCAGTGAACATTCTCAACATTGACCGTGAAGTGCCCAAGCCCCGTAAAGATATCGCTAAATGGAGCGAGGTTAAGGATTATGTTTCATATTTCTATGATGAAATATACACTCCTGACTATACCTTCCCCGAAAATCTTCAAAAAGAAGATATCGCTGCAATTCTCAACGCTTACAGCGAAGTTGTTGACGCAGCTGATGATAAAGACACATGGTTCTCAAAAATCAAAGATCTTTGTGAGCCTCTCGGTTTTACACCTAATGTTAAAGAATATAAGAAAAACCCCGACGCCTTCAAAGGTCATGTAGGTGATGTTTCAACTGTGGTAAGAATTGCAATCACATCACGCAGAAACACACCTGATCTTCATGCAATTATTTCACTTCTCGGTAACGACAAGGTTAAAGCAAGAATCAATGAAGCAGTGAAAGCTCTTTAATACGGAGGTAACAATGGCTATTATAATTGATGAAAAAAATAAGCTTTTTCACCTTCAGAGTGAAAAAACAAGCTATATTTTCGGCTTTTTAAAAGATGATTTTCCGGTTCATCTTTATTGGGGTAACCGTCTTGAATCTACTCCCGATATGGCGCAGCTTCTTATCATTCCTTACCGTTGGCCAAGAAGCTTCAGCGCTGTTGACACCATCACTGATGACGGTGACAGAGTCAGCCGTGACAATCTGCCTATGGAGTTTTCAACTTTCGGCAGCAGCGACCTGAGAATGCCATGCTTCCACGCAAGATATAAAGACGGCAGCACAGTTTCTCACTTCAGCTATGCAGGTTATAAGCTTTATCAGGGCAAAAAGCCTCTTGAAGGTTTACCTGCAACTTATGTTGAGTCTGATGATGAGGCTCAGAGCCTTGAGATTACTCTGACAGATGACCTTACAGGTGTAAGTATTATTCTTCAATACACCGTTTTTGAAAAATATAATGCAATCACCCGTTCTTACCGTTGCGAAAATAACGGCAGTGATAAAATCACAATTGAACGTGCGTTGAGCGCTACACTTGATTTTAAAATTGATAAGTTTGATATGATTCAGGCAAGCGGCGCCTGGGGCAGAGAGCGTTACGCTCAGAGGGCTCCTCTTATGAAAGGCGATATGAACGTTTGGAGCGCCCGTGGCGCAAGTTCAGGCGTTCACAATCCGTTTTTTGCCCTTGTGTCTAAAGATGCAACCGAAACCAACGGCTCAGCTTACGGCTTTAATCTTGTTTACAGCGGTAATTTTATTGCCGGAGCAACAGTTGACCCCTATAACACAACAAGAGCCTATATCGGTATCAATCCTTTTAACTTCGCCTGGCAGCTTGAAAGCGGAAAAAGCTTCCAGACCCCCGAAGTTGTTATGGTTCATTCAGGTGAGGGTATCGGTGAAATGTCACGCAGATTCCATCGCCTTTACAGAAACCGACTTGTTACAAGCAAATATAAAAATGAAGAAAGAAGCGTTCTGATTAACAACTGGGAGGCTACTTACTTCGACTTCAATGAAGAAAAAATTGTTTCTATCGCCGAAAAAGCTCAGAAAGGCGGAATTAAACTTTTTGTGCTTGATGACGGATGGTTCGGCAAACGTGATGATGACACATCTTCACTTGGCGACTGGTTTGTTGATAAAGCAAAGCTTCCTAACGGAATTGACGGCCTTTGTAACAAAATCAATGCCCTTGGTATGAAATTCGGCCTCTGGTTTGAGCCTGAAATGATTTCACCTGTGAGTAAGCTTTATGAAGCTCATCCTGATTGGTGCATTCATGTTAAAAACCGTGAGCGTTCAGAGTCAAGAAATCAGCTCACTCTCGACCTTTCAAGAGATGATGTTTGTGAATATATCATCAACAGCATAAATGCAGTTCTTGACAGCGCAAATATTCAGTATGTCAAGTGGGATATGAACCGTAATATGACAAATGTAGGCTCAGCCCTTCTTGACAGTGAGCATCAGGGCGAGTTTTATCACAGATATATTCTCGGTCTTTACAAAGTTCTCGGCGCTGTCACATCTGCCCACCCCGATGTTTTGTTTGAAAGCTGTTCAGGCGGCGGCGGAAGATTTGACCCCGGTATGCTTTATTATATGCCTCAGACATGGACAAGCGACAACACCGATGCTCTTGCAAGACTTTCTATTCAGCACGGTACGAGCCTCTGCTATCCTTATTGCACAATGGGTGCTCATGTTTCGGTTGTTCCCAATCATCAGGTTCAGCGCACAACACCGTTCTCAATGAGAGGTAATGTTGCTGCTCCCGGTCAGTTCGGCTACGAGCTTGATGTTACAAAGCTCAGTGAAGATGATTTTTTACTTATCCGCGGTCAGGTTGATTTTTATGAAAAATACGGCAGTGTTTTCCACAGAGGCGACCTTTTCCGCCTGAGAAATCCTGAAGACGGTAATGTAACAGCTCTTGAATTTATTTCAGAAGATAAAAACACAGTTATCGTTATGATTTATTCAACCCTCGGTGTTGCGAATGCACCCCTTGATTATGTAAATCTTCAGGGTCTTGAAAAAGGTGCGGTTTATAAAAAGACCGAAAACGGTGAACTCTGGGCGGCTGACACTCTTATGAATGCAGGAATCCCGTTCCTGACCGATACCGATTATAAAAACAAAGTCTGGATTTTTGAAAAACAGTAAAAAATTAACATATATTTATATTAGGAGGGAATAAAATGGAAGAAGCATTGAAAATGTCAAATTTTATTCACGATTTTATTGATGAAGATTTAGAAAACGGAGTAAACACCAGAGTGCAGACAAGATTTCCCCCGGAGCCTAACGGTTACCTTCATATCGGTCACGCCAAGGCTATCTGCATTGACTTTGCAACAGCTGAAAAATATAACGGCATCTGCAATCTCCGTCTTGATGACACCAACCCCTCAAAAGAGGATGTTGAGTATGTTGACTCAATTATGGAAGATATCAAGTGGCTTGGCTTCAAGTGGGAAAATTGCTATTACGCATCAAGCTATTTTGACTTTATTTATGAATGCGCTATCAAGCTTATCAAAAAAGGCAAGGCTTATGTTGATGATCTTACTCCCGATGAAATCAGAGAGTACAGAGGCACACTCACCGAACCCGGCAAAAACAGCCCCTACCGTGACAGAAGCGTTGAAGAAAACCTCGATCTTTTCAAGAGAATGACCGACGGTGAATTCCCCAACGGCGCAAAGGTGCTCAGAGCTAAAATTGATATGGCTTCACCCAATATCAATATGAGAGACCCGATTATGTATCGTATTTCTCACACCTCACATCATCAGACAGGTGACAAGTGGTGCGTTTATCCTATGTACGACTTTGTACATCCTCTCTCGGATGCAAGAGAAGGCGTAACTTATTCACTCTGTTCGCTTGAATTTGAAAATCACAGACCTCTTTATGATTGGTTTATCAAGGAAAT
>JAZRME010000267.1:0-10717 GCA_045647325.1 Acutalibacteraceae bacterium
TTGGCTGCTTTTGCCATTTCATCACAGAAGAACTGAACATTTTTATAAAATTCTTCTCTGATATTTTTAAGGTCGGCTTTTTTCATGTCAACAAGCTTTTCACCTGTAACAGTTGAAATACCGCCGGTAAGAGTAATTTCAAGAATTTTGGGAAGATTGAGCCAGCTATTTGTTGTGTTGCCGTTATCTTTACCCATGATCAATGGTTCCTGACAACCTGCAATAGAAATATCACAAAGGTCATTTTCATCAGTGCCGTTTTCTTTGAGCGTTTCAAACAAAGCGTCATCGTTAAAAAGTGACGGAGTGAGAACACCGGGGGAGAAGAAGAATCTTCCCATTTCTTCATAAAGCTTCTGAGGTGTGTTTTTGTGAAGCTTAACAGAAAGAATAGGCTGTGGGAGATTCATATCATAGTATGCATCAAGGAGTGCATAGGTTGTATCGTTTGTCAGATCATTACCGTCAAGATCACGGCCGCTGACAATAAGATTCTGAGAAATTGCCCAGCTTCTGTCAGCTACATTATAAAATACAAGTAAGTGCTTAAGGAGGGCTGCAGCCTCATCACGGTTAAGATCATTTCTGTAAGGCTCAAAAATTCTGTCAGCATTACCTACAGAAAAAGCAAAGGGGTTCGGAGTCTGTTCCAGGCACATAACCTGCCACAAAAGAATGAAACTCTGAATAGCTTCATACATATTTTCTGCAGGAAATTCAGGCACTTTTTTAAGAGTATCTGACATAAGCTCAAACTGTTTTTTAGTGTCATCCTCAGTTTTTGCTGCCATATCAGCAGCCATATCGGAATATCTGTGAGCAAGATCAATAACAGCTTCAAGGGCAATTGTAAACGCTTTGTAGCCGTCACCGTCTTTATCTTTCATTTCTTCGATCATCTGTCTGACACCGTGACGCAAAGCATAACGGAAATCGGCAATCAGATGACCTGTAACCTGTTCCACAAAGAAAATAACTTCTTTAGTGTAATTTTCGCAGCCGGCATAAACCTTGCTTAATTTTGTAGCATATTCAGTTTTTTCAAACTTTGCTCTTGCTGCAGCAATTCTTTCAGCGGTGAATTCTTCATTCGGCTCAATATCTCCGAAAACAGCGGCAGGGTCACAATAACCGCAGAATTCCTCAACCTTAAACGAAGGGTTAATCAGAGCATAGCTTCTTGCAAAGGCATCGTCCTGTGTACCTGCAAAAATCTGATTTTCATCAAGGTAAAGAGGTATATCCTTAATGATTTCTCTGAGGATGGTAGCTTTTTTGATTTCTTCATCCATACCGTCAAAGCTGTCATAGATTTCAAGTTCTTTTTCTTTTGCGATAAACCAGCCGTCAAGGCGCATTTTTGCTCTTTCGTGTTTGAAGAGGTCCTTTGCCATTGATGTCAGTTTTTCTGGTGTAAAAATATTATATATCATAATCAGTACTCCTTTAAGTTTTGATTAAATTTACATGATTTTTTAGTTTGTCAATAAACTCGTTCAGGGTTTCTTCTTTTACAAAGCCGTCTTTGATTTCATATTCTTCAACCCACTTGCATTTTCCGTATTCGTGGTAGGGGAGAATTTCGACTTTTGTATTGCTCATGTCTATTGATGAAAAAAGCCTGATAAAGTCATCGGCATTTGTGTTGACATTGTTAATCAGAGGTATTCTGACAAGCAGCTGATTTCTGATTTCAGTCAATTTTTCTAAATTTTTTAAAGTAATCCGGTTTGAATGGTTTGTATATTTTTTATGTATATCATCGTCGGAACATTTTATATCAATAATAAAAAAGTCAATATAATCGCTCAGCTCAGGCAAATCGGGATGTGAACCGTTTGTTTCAATCGCAGTGTGAATTCCTGCTTCTTTCAGCTTAACAAGAGCTTGTTTGAGTTCGCTGAATTGCAACGTAGGTTCACCGCCTGTGAATGTGACTCCGCCATTGTCAAAAAACATCATTCTGCTTCTGATAGCCTCGTCAACAATTTCATCTACAGAGTGTTCCTTACAGTTATCGTAATCAAGTTTTATGCTTTCAGGGTTAGAGCACCATTTACACCTGAAATTACACCCTTGCAGGTGATAAACAAGTCTGTTTCCGGGGCCATCCTGCGAATAATTAAACCCTTTTTGTAAAATTTTCATAAAATCCCAGCTTATTTCAAGTTATACTTTATTATGCTACCACAAAGAAGTATTTAATTCAATAATAAATTGTGAATTTTTATTAAATTGTAGTGACAAATTTTAAAAAGTGTGATATAATACCGTCACAATAAAATTTCAGAAAGGAATGCTTTTTATGAAAACATTCAAAAGAGTAATTTCTCTTCTCCTTGTATCTTGTCTTCTGATGTTTACTTTGCCTACAGCATTTGCTGCTGATTCAGGTGTAGCTGCAGTTGACGAAACACAGGAAGAGGACATTCTTGACAACCCCATCTTTTCAGGCGCTATTGTTGAGATCGTTTCATCATTTCTTCAGTCTTTTGCAGAGATCTTCCAGCGTTACATCGAGGTTATAAAAGCTATTATTGCAGAAATTGATATTTCTGAGCTTTTACCTCCTGCAACAACACCTGACACCCCTGAGGTTCCCGACACAGGTGATGAAGATACTCCCTCTGAAGAAACTCCTTCTGAAGGAACTGAAGGTTCTGATGAAGAAACAGGCAACGAAGAAGTTCAGCCTGCAGCCTAAGCTACATAACACAAAAAGCACTGTGAATTTTTCTTCACAGTGCTTTTTTTATCTGCTTTCGCTTTATTTTTTATTTTTAAAAATAAAAAGCTTACTGAAAATATAGTTCATTATAACAACAATAACGCTCAAAGCTACTTTTGCTGTCATTGTGCCGGTGATTTCTTTTGAAAAAATCTCAAAAACCTTTTCATCGGCGTGAAATACAAATTGCGCAATAATAAGGCCTGCTTCTTCAACTCCTAAAGAAAACACTCTTGCACCCATGAATGTGATAAGTTCTTTCAATAAAGTTTGCTTTTCCATACTTTTGCTGTGAAAAACAAAAAACTTGTTTGTGACAAACGCAAATATAACAGCAAAAACCCAGGAAATCACATTAAACAGTGATGATAAACTTGAGCCGAATAATTTTTCACAAAGGGCAAAAGTGCCGATGCTGACAACTGTAGTCAATACTCCGAAAAACAAATAGTCAAACATTTCCCGGCTGACAATCTTCTTTAAAAGAGCGTTGATTTTTTCGTTTTTGATAATCTTATCTATAATTTTATCGGTAAATTCAAATATCTTATTCATCTTTAATTAGGTCCTTTATAATTTCTCCTGCCATAATCAATCCGGCAACGCTGGGCACAAACGCTATGCTGCCCGGTGTCTGTCTTTTTTGATGATTTCCTTTTTCTTCAACAAGTTCAAGCGGAGTGATAGCCGGTTCTTTTGAATACACAACCTTAAGCTTTTTTATTCCTCGTTTTTTCAGTTCCCGTCTCATTACTCTTGCCAGGGGGCAGGTTTCGGTTTTGTGGATGTCGGTTACCTCAAATTTTGTTGGGTCAAGTTTGTTGCCTGCACCCATAGATGATATAATCGGCACTCCGGCAGCGTTGCATCTCATAACAAGTTCAATTTTGCCTATAACCGTGTCAATCGCATCTGCAACATAATCATATTGTGAAAAATCAAAGTCATCTGCTGTTTCGGGTGTAAAAAACTTTTGATGAGTGTTGATTTTGCATTCAGCGTTAATGTCAAGAAACTTCTCTTTTGCAGCTTCAACTTTAACCTTGCCGACCGTTGAAAGTGTAGCGATTGCCTGACGGTTGATGTTTGATACGCTGACGGTGTCATCATCAATAAGGTCAATTTCACCCACACCGCTTCTCACGAGCGCTTCTGCCAGGTGACCGCCCACACCGCCGACGCCAAACACGGCAACACGGCAGTTTTTTAATTTTTTCATTCCGTCGTCACCCAGAAGAAGTCGGGTGCGCTCAAATTGTTCATTTATCATAATTATCTAAAAAAGTATGCTCCTCACCAAAAATTTTATAACCGGGGAGAGTGTCGATATTTGCGATATGAATGCTGTTAAAAATATTCTTTTCGATATTAGGGTTAACCTTTTTCATCTGAGCAATAAGCTCTTTTATCTCTTTTCTTTTAGAAAGACTTTCGTGAGCATTGTAATCGTCTTTTGTAAATTTACAAGCGCATTGAATAAAATGAAGATCATTATATCTTGCCCAGGCAATAATATTTTTTTCGTTTACGCCGTAAAGAGGTCTGATAAGCTCCATTCCCGGGAAGTTGGTGCTGTGAAGCTTCGGCATCATACCCTGAATCTGAGCGCCGTAAAACATACCCATAACCGTTGTTTCAATCACATCGTTAAGATGATGGCCGAGAGCGATTTTGTTGCAGCCGAGCTTCTGCGCCATTGAATAAAGATGACCTCTGCGCATTCTTGCGCAAAGATAGCACGGATTTTTTTCAACTCCGTCAACCACACCAAAAATATCAGTTTCAAATATTTTAATCGGAATCTCAAGAGTCGCAGCGTTTTCTTCAATCCGTTTACGGTTTTCGGGTGCATATCCCGGGTCCATAACAATATACTCAACCTCAAAAGGAATCTCACTGATCTGATGCAGCTGCTTCATCAACAGTGCCATAAGCATCGAATCTTTGCCGCCTGAAATACACACGGCAATTTTATCGTTGGGGAGTATCAGCTTATATTTTTTTACAGAACCCACAAACGGATTCCAGATTTCTTTTCTGTATTTTTTCAGCACACTTCTTTGCGCAATCTGAAATTTAGTAAATTCTCTTTTCATAACAAAATACCTCAGACTGATTATAACACCACCCCGATTAAAAAGCAATATCACAAATATACACTTTGATTCATACTCTTGAAATACAATTCAAATAGTGATAAAATATTGTCATAACTCTTCTTCGGGGGGATAATGATGAAAACTTTTAAAAGAATTTTATCATCGCTTATGGTGGCTGTGATGTTGCTCACCGTTGCGCCGTTAAACGGTTTTGTCGGTCTTGATATTAACCTTGACTGGCTCAATTTCACCACCAAAGCAAGTGCTGCAACTTATAGCGGAACTTGTGGTGACAATGTGAATTGGAATCTTGATACAAGTACAGGTGAACTCATATTAAGCGGTACGGGTCCGACCTATGATTATGATTATATTAACTTTATGGAAGAAGCCTCTTGGAGTAAATATAGGGAGTTTATAAAAACTGTTGTGGTAGAAGAGGGAATAACGGCCATTGGTAAATTCACATTTAATACATTGCCGAATTTTGTGAGTATAGTTTTACCTGATAGCCTGAGGATTATCGGAAATGCTGCGTTTAATGGTTGTGAAGCTCTTGCTGATATTACCGTAGGAACTAACATTTCTGAAATAGGAAACGGAGCATTCAGAGATACATCATTTTACTCTGATTCATCAAATTGGGAGAACGGAGCTCTCTATCTTGATAATTATCTTATTGCTGTGAATTCCGGTGTTACAGGCGATTTTGTAGTAAAAGAAAATGTAACACTTATCGGAAGACGTGCATTTCAATACTGTTCAGGTATAAAAAGTGTAACGTTTCCAATAAGTCTCTTGTATATAAATCAGGATGCATTTGAAGAATGTACAGCAATTACCGTGTTCAATTATCCCGGAACAATGGAACAGTGGAATTTAGTTAGTGTTGATTATGGTAATGCCAATTATGGAAAAGGTAACAATATTATAAAAAAATATCTTATTGTCGGTACCGATTCGGGAACTTCGCAATACTTATCAGGCAGGTATGGTACAAATTCAACTTGGACTTTATACGGAAACGGAGAATTAGTAATCAACGGAAGCGGAGCACCTTATTCGAGTTCTTCTTCAGGTGACTCTTGGGAACAGCATATTTCAAAAATAAAAAAGGTTACAATTAACGATGGTATAACAGGCATCAAAACAAGTGCTTTCAAAAATTGCGAAAACCTTGTTGATGCAACAATTCCTGAAAGCGTTAATTTGATTATGTATTCAGCTTTTGAGAATTGCACAAGTCTTAAAAGTATTACTATCCCTTCAAAAGTGAAAAATATATACAGCAAAACTTTTTATAATTGCACAAGCCTTGAAAATATTACAATTTCAGGTGAAATTGAGATTATTGAAGGTGATGCGTTCAGAAACACCGCGTTACCGTTTGATGGCAATGAATTATATATTCAAGGGCATCTTGTCGGATTAAAAGAAAGCGCACAAGGTCATTATACTGTCAGAGAAGGAACAATCGGGATTAGTGGCGGTGTGTTTAAGGGTATGGCTGAAATGACAAGCATTACAATACCTGAAAGTGTTAAGTACATTGGTAATGCTGCTTTTCTTTCTTGTACCGGGTTGAAAGAGTTGACGATACCTGAGGGATGCACAACAATATACGATGAAGCGTTTACTAATTGTACCGGACTTGATTTTTTGAAATTACCGTTGAGTATAACATACATCGAGAGAGATGATGCATTCACGTCTCTTGATGATGTAAAAATACTTTATCCCGGTACTGAATCTCAATGGAAGTCAATTTATTGGGATTACTTTAGCTATGCTAACGATTATTTTGATTGTCTTATTTTAGAATGTGACTCTGAAAGGCCGTACTATCGGGTATCAAGGTGCGGAGATAATGCGTATGCAAAATTATATACTGATGGTGAGCTCCTGATTTATGGTTACGGAGAAATGCGTAGTGATATATACGATCAGTATATGTACTTTGAGAGCTTTTCGTGGACTTGGCAGTATAAAAAATCTGAAATAACGTCAATTACTATTTTAGAAGGAATAACATATATATATCCTCGTGCGTTTGTTGGTTGTTCTGAGCTTACAAGTGTCATTTTACCCGTTAGTTTAAGGACCATAGATACCGACGCTTTTGTTAATGAAAAAATTGAAACTGTCTATTTTGCCGGAACATCTGAGCAATGGAACGCAATAGGATACAATGCATGGGGAAACAGTAATCCTGAAGTTACTTTTGGTGCCGTTCATGAACATTATTATTCAGCTGAAATAACAAAGAACCCGACATGTACATCAACGGGTACGGTGTTATATAGTTGTCTTTGCGGACAGAGTTATTCTGAAGTTTTGCCGATGACAGGGCACACACTTGAAATTTATCATTTGGCTCCTACTTGTGTAAAAATGGGTTATGAATATGATAAATGTACTGTCTGCGGCGGAGAATTCAATCGCAGAAATTATGAGAATACAGTTGACCATATCTGGGAAAATGAATATTTACCACCTACTTGTTCACAAGAAGGATATCATTGTCTCAGATGTTCGGTTTGTTCAGCACAAAAAGATGTTACCGGCATGTCAAAGCTTCAGCATGCCACACTCGAATGGGTGGTATTGAATGAGCCTGCTTGCGAAGAGAGTGGAATTAAAATTCAGAGATGTACGGCTTGTTTAACTGAAGTTGACAGAGCAGAAATTTCTGCATCAGGTCACGAAGCAGGTGATTGGGAAACAATTAGTGAGGCTACCTGCACCGAAAAAGGTATTATTGTGCAGAAATGTGTAAATTGCGAAACTGAACTTGATAGATCGGAAATTCCTGCACCAGGTCACAAAGCAGGTGAGTGGACTGTGGAAACAGGAGCAACCTGTGATCAGGCAGGATTAAAGGTAAGGACCTGCAATATCTGTAAAGAAGTAGTTGAGAGTGAAAAAATACCATCCGTTGAACATGTTTTAGGTAATTGGGAAGTTGACTCTGAACCATCTTGTCTGCATGTCGGTTTTGAAGTTCGGAAATGTACGCTTTGCTTAAAATCAATTAAGAGCAGAATTATTCCTAAAACAAGTCATACATATGGCGAATGGATGGTAATAACCGAACCTACATCCACACAAGAAGGGGAAAAGGCACATACCTGTATTGTTTGTTCTTCTGTAGAAAGTCAGGCTATTTCCCCGACGGGATTTGAACCTGTAAACGGTTTGCAAATTGATTTTGCAAATAATATTATTTACGGACTTGATGCCGCCTGCACTTCGCTTGATGGTTACTCAAATTTTCTGACAAGTAGTTATTCCTGGAGCTATACAACCACTAACGAAAGGTTAGGAACGGGTTCGAAAGCTGTGCTTACAGGAGAAAGCACTTATACTGAATACACTATTGTGATTTTTGGAGATGTTAACGGTGACGGTTGGTATGACGGCACAGACTCAATAATAGTTTCATGCCTTGCTAACGGAATGCTTTCAAAGGACGACGTAAGCCCTGCATTTTATGAAGCAGCTGACTGCAACCACGATGGTGTGATTGATTCATTTGACGTTGCTCTTCTCGAGCAGGCAGGCTTGCTCCTTTCGGATGTTGACCAGTCAAAGTCAGCCGAAGAACTCGCAACAGATGAAGCCTATATCGAATACCTCGACCTCATCGACCAGACTCCCGACGTTGAGGCTGAAGATGAACCTGAAGCCGGGGATGTTATCCCTGAACAGAACGAAGCCGGAGCTGATATATTCGATTTAATTATTGATTTTATCAAGTCGATTTTTGATATGCTCATAAATATTATTTCAAAATAATTTTAAATCTGCTTTCTGATTGCTGTCAGGGGGCAGATTTTTATTGCATTTGTTAATTGATTATGTTATTATTTTTTCATAACCTGAAAGGAAGTTTTTTATGAGACCATTAGAAGAATTTGTCAGAGAGACTGCCAATGCCGCTGTGCTTGGCGCAGGAGATATTGTTTATAAATTAACCGGCGGAAAATATCCTGAACACCTTTTTTCAAAGACTGTTTCTCATCCGTTTATCGGCACAGATGTTAAAGTTGTCCGTCAGTCTGATGATACAACTGCTATTGCAAAATTCAACCCCGACGGAACAATCAGCGATAAAGAATTTACTGTTCTTCTTGCTACAGATATGCATGTTGACCGTGACAATAAGCTTATCTATAAAGCTATGGATATGCTTTATAAGCATATTGCTGATGTTAAGCCGGATCTCGTCATTTTTACAGGTGACTTCCTTGTGACTGATTATCAGCAGTTTGACAGTGTTCAGTTCGCAAGATTTATGGAAGATATCGGTATTTATTGGGCTTTTGTTTTTGGTAACCACGAAGCAAGAGAAGAAAAAGAGTTCCATAAATATTTTATGCTCAAAAACCTCACAAAGTATGAGCATTGTCTTACAAAAATCGGACCGTCTGATTTGTTCGGCTACGGTAATTTCTTCATTGAAATTCTCAATGCTGACGGTAATGTTTCACAGTGTCTTTCACTTTTTGATTCGGGAAGAGATATTTATCCTCGCTATTGCGAAGAATATAATCTTCCTTCGGAATATGCAAACAGCTACGATTTTATTAAAGAAAATCAGATTGTATGGTACGAAAATCATATCAGAGCTTTGCAGAAAAAACAGGGTGATGTGAAATCGATGCTCTTTATGCATATTCCTGTGCCTGAATATCAGGAGGTTATGGATTTTGACCCTGACGAAAAACCGATCCCGACAGGCAGACCTACCGGTAAGGCTGATGTGATTTATGGTGAAATGCACGAAACCGTTGGCTGCTCAAAATATAACAGTGGTCTTTTTGAAAGAGCAAGAGAAATAGGAGCTACGGCATTTTTCTCAGGTCACGATCATATCAATGACTTTGCTGCGATGTATAAAGGTGTGCTTCTTGCTTATGTTCAGATGACAGGTTACGAAATTTACCATATGGGCGATAAATTCGGTTTACCGGAAAGCGAATGGATGCAGGGCACAACTGTTGTGAAAATAAATAATGAAGGTAATTTCAGATTAAAACAGAATTTTACAAGCAAGTTTCTGAAATAAGATTTTGTTGACAAAAAATTATCCGGATGATAAAATATTTCAGTAATAAAATAAAGGAGTATTTTTATGAAAAAAATTATTTCCGTTGTTCTGACTGTTGCAATGCTTCTTGGCGTTGTAGCAATCGGTGTAAGTGCCCAGGAGAGTCCTGACCTTAATTTTGCAGTTGCCTCAGACCTTCACTATGTCTGCCCTGATGAAGAGCTTGAAGTGAACATTCCTTATGAAGATGTTTTCTGGCACGCTAACCGTCGTGCAGAGCTTCAGAATGAAGCAGGTTTCATTATTGATGAATTTCTTCGTCAGTGCGCTGAGGATGATAACTGTGATTTTGTTCTTATCCCCGGTGATATTGTTAATGACGGCCGAGTTGTTGTTCAGCAGCATCTTGATATGGTTGAAAAGTTTGAAAAGTTTGAAAAAGAAACCGGTAAGCAGATCTATGTTATCAACGGTAACCATGACTCTTCTTACAATGAAGGCGACTTTACTCAGCAGGATTTCAAACAGACATATTACAACTTCGGTTGGGCTGAAGCTATCGCAACTGATGACAGCTCAATTTCTTATGTTGCTGATCTGAGCGACAAATATCGTCTTATTGCTCTTGATAGCTGCCATGATACAGCTTCAACTGAAGACGGTCTTGATGTTGACGAGATTTCATGGGTTGTTGAACAGGCTAAAAAAGCTAAAGAAGATGGCAAGTATCCTATTCTTATGATGCATCATAACCTTCTTGATCATCTTCCCGTTCAGCGTCTTATCAGCCGTAACTTTATTGTTAAGTTCCATTACAGCACTGCTGAAATTTTTGCCGAC
>JAZRME010000268.1:0-2854 GCA_045647325.1 Acutalibacteraceae bacterium
CATCTATCCAGGATTCTTTCAGGGGTCATCTTGCGGTGTTCCTTGCTGATGAGTCCCGTGAAAAAGGCGGACAGGTTTTACCCGTTATATTATAAAAATATTCCCTATGTACTCAGTGCATAGGGAATTATTTTTTGACTACGGATATATGTCTGATATTATATTTTTTAAAAAGCTCAATATGCTCTTTGGTGATTATTTCCCCACTGACAACAATCGGAATAGCAGGGGGGCAGGAAACTGTCGGAGCTGCGCAGATTTTGTTGAGAGCGTTTTCAATTTCAACTGTTTCACTCAATGAAAAAATTGCATCTCTGACAGAAATTTTCTGATTCCCTCTCGGAACGGCAAGTGGCTTATCGGGAATCTTTTTTATAACTTTAAGTTGTTTGAATGCGTTTTTCAGCTTTTCAAAATCATCATCGCTGTTTTGAGGTGTGAGCATAAACACTGTGAAGTCACCGTCAGAAAATTCAGGCTCAATGCCGATTTTTTCAAAGATATTTTTGTCAGCGGCACAACGCATATCTGCCGTGATTTTTAAAGGCTCCTGTGAAATATCATCAACAGGCATAACGGAACGGACTTCTTCGATTTTTTGTCTGCAGGTAATTATATCAGATTTTATTTTTTCTTCAATATATCTGTTGCATAAATCAAGAGATTGTAAAATAAGATATGACGGACTCGTTGAGCCGAAAATTTCCATCGCCTGAACAGCGTGTTCGGCAAAATTAAAACGATTATCTTTTGCTATATGAAGATAGCCTCCGCCTGTCAGCACAGGGAGGGTCTTGTGAGCTGAGTCGCAACACATATCTGCCCCAAGATGAATCGGATGCAGATTTTCTTCACAAAAAGCAAGATAAGCTCCGTGAGCGTTATCAACGAGCAACGGAATGTTGTATTGACGGCAAACGGCAGAAAGCGATTTTATATCAGCTATTCCTCCGAGATAATCGGGGCTTGTGATATACACAGCAAAGGGGAGCGTATCAGCGTTTTTAAGCTCATCGGCAAGAGTTTTGTCGTTTATTGAGCAGGAACAGAGGTGGCTGCTTTCTTCAGAATAAAGCCATTTAATTTTGCAATCAAGCTTTGCGCAAGCGTATAAAAAGCTTTTGTGAGCGTTGCGTGAAGCAAAAACAACGTCGCTGTTACTTCTTGTTTTAGCAAGACAGAGCATAGCGTTGATGCTCTGACTTGAACCTCCTGCAGAGTAAACCGTTTTTTTGGTCGAAAAAAGCGCAGAGGCATTTTTTTCACTTTCGAGAATAATTCCCTCCGGTGAATAAAGCTCATCTGCACCTTTGACTTCGGTTATATCTGATTGTTCCATTCCTAAAAACTGCACACCTTTATGGCCGGGCATATGAAGCCTGGCCTTGTCTGATTTTATATAGTCATTTACAAAATCATAAATAGGTGTGTTCATGGTTGGTTATATCTCACTTTCGGCAACTTTGAGCATTACTGCGCACTCAATTCTCTTTTTGAAAAGCTCACAGCCGTATTCATAAATGCCTGTGATTTTGCCTGAAGCGTGGTATGAGTTGGCAGCGCATCCGCCTGAACAATAAAGTTTTGCCCAACAATCGTCACATTCTTTACGGGCGTAAGCGTTGCAAAGCTTAAACTCATTCTGAATTTCTTTGTTGGTAACACCGTCGTAAATGTTACCCAAAAGATACTTTTCATCGCCGACAAACTGATGGCAGGGGTAAAGGTCACCGGTGGGGGTAACTGCCATATATTCTGTGCCTGAGCCACAGCCTGAAATACGTTTGTAAATGCAAGGGCCGTGCTTAAGATCAAGCATATAATGATAAAAAGTGAACGGTTTGCCCTGCTTCTTTCTTTCAATCATCTCTTTAGCGAGAAGTTCATATTGCTCAAAAAGAACAGGCAAATCCTCATTAGTCAGAGCTGCAGCATCATCAGGTGAGCAAACAACAGGCTCCATGCTCAGCTCAGTGAATCCCATATCAGCCATATGAATAATATCATTGGTGAAATCGGTGTTGGCGTGAGTGAATGTGCCTCGCATATAATAATTTTTGTTGCCTCTGCGTTCAACAAATTCTTTGAACTTGGGCACAATAGTGTCATAACTGCCCCGGCCCATATAATCCTTGCGAAGTCTGTCGTGAACTTCTTTTCGGCCATCAAGGCTCAATACGACGTTACTCATCTCTTTGTTTGAAAACTCAATAACATCATCATCAATGAGAATGCCGTTAGTGGTAAGAGTGAATCGGAAATTTTTATTGTGAATTTTTTCTTGCTCACGGGCGTAAGCTACGAGCTGTTTCACAACATCCCAATTCATAAGAGGCTCACCGCCAAAAAAGTCAACTTCGAGGTTTCGACGGGTGCCTGAATTTTCAATAAGAAAATCGAGAGCCCGTTTGCCTACTTCAAAGCTCATCAAAGCTCTTTCACCGTGATACTTACCCTGACTTGCAAAACAATAGTTGCAGTTAAGGTTGCAGGTGTGAGCCACATGAAGGCAAAGAGCTTTGATAACAGTGTTTCTGTTTTTAAAATCAAAAGCCATACCCTCAAATGTATCAGCAACAAAAAGTTTACCCATTTTTTCAAGAGCAGATACATCTTCGATGCAATCATAAACATCCTGACGGGTGACATCGCTGTATTTTGCTGTGATTTTGTCAGCAATTAAATCAGCATCATTTTCTTTATATAAAGCTATAATATCATAAGCAACATCGTCAACTGTGTGAACAGAGCCGCTGCAGGTGTCAAGCACAATATTGTAGCCGTTAAGTTTATATTGGTGTACCATAATTCCTCCGACTATAAAAAACAGGTAATACTCAGCGTATTACCTGTT
>JAZRME010000269.1:0-3945 GCA_045647325.1 Acutalibacteraceae bacterium
GATAAAATGGGCAAGCCTCACATAGATGCATATATTGAGTTCTCAAAGAAATATTTTGAACTTAGTGAAGATGCAGGTAAAGAGCAGTATCTGGTACCGTATCTTATGTCTTCTCATCCCGGTTCAAGTTTGAAAGAAGCTGTTGAATTGGCTGTGTTTCTGAAAAAACGAAATATCAGACCGGAACAGGTTCAGGATTTTTATCCTACACCGGGAACCATATCCACTTGTATGTTCTATACCGGTCTAGACCCATATACGTTAAAGGAAGTTTATGTTGCCAAAGCCCCGCACGATAAAGCTCTGCAACGAGCGCTATTGCAATATTATGATCCTAAAAACCGACAATTGGTTGAGGAGGCTTTACGCAAAGTAGGCCGTGGAGATTTGATTGGAAACGGTGATAAGTGTCTTATTAGACCTTCTCAAAATAAAAATGTTTATAAGAGGGTGAAAAAATATGGCAAAAAATAAAACATTGAAATTTTCAGCAATAATTTTAGTTGTAGCTGTTGCGGTTGTTTCAGCTTTCATGTTCATTAAGCCTGACGATAAAGCAGGTAACAAATCATCACATTCAGCAAAAATGTATGTTGATTTCATAGATGTTGGTCAGGGTGACTGTACTTTACTGAGGGCTGATGATACCGTTATTTTAGTTGATGCAGGTGAGTCAGGTTCTGCTGATGATGTAGTTAGCTATCTGAAGGAAAAAGGTATTTCAAAAATCGATTGTTGCATAGCTACTCATCCGCATTCTGATCATATTGGTGCTTTGCCGGAGGTTTTTGAAAACTTCGAAATTGATACGGTAATTATGCCGGATATTTCGGAAGAGAACGAGCCTACTACTCGTATATATGAAAAGTTCCTCCTGAGTCTGGAAAATGCAAAAACCGTTTTGCCTTCTCTTGGCGGAGAAGAGTATGAATTCGGTGACTTTAATATTGAAATTTTAGGTCCGGTTGATCAGTATGATGATTTGAATGATATGTCGATTGTGGCACGTGTTTCCTTCGGTGATACATCAGTGATGTTGACAGGAGATGCTGAAGCGGCATCAGAGGAAGATATTCTTAAAGTTGTTGGCAACTCTTCTGTTTCGTCAGATATTCTTAAATTAGGACATCACGCCAGCCGAACTTCGACGAGTGACGAGTGGTTGTCAGCTGTTGATCCGGAGTTTGCAGTGATATCTTGCGGACTTGATAATGATTATGGTCATCCGCACAAGGAGACCGTTGAAAAACTTGAGGAATATGGTGTAGTTTATTACCGTACTGACCTTGTAGGTAGTGTTACATTTGAGTCTGACGGTAAACAATTTACATTACTTGAAAATGATAATTAATTTTTTGAATTAGGAGCAGATAGTATGAAATGGACAGGACTTAATGAATTAAGAGAAAAATTTCTTTCTTTTTATGAAAGCAAAGAACATCTGAGACTTCCGAGTTTCTCTCTTGTTCCTCAGGGCGATAAAAGCCTTTTGCTTATTAATGCAGGTATGTCACCTATGAAAAAATATTTCACAGGTGAAATAACACCTCCTTCAAACAGAGTAACGACATGTCAGAAGTGTATCAGAACACCTGATATTGAAAATGTTGGTAAAACTGCCAGACATGGCACTTACTTTGAAATGCTCGGAAACTTTTCCTTCGGAGATTATTTCAAAAGAGAAGCAATTACATGGGGCTGGGAATTCTGTACAAAAGTGATGGAAATGGATCCCGAAAGACTCTACATCAGTGTTTATCTTGATGATGACGAGGCATATGATATCTGGACTAAAGAAATCGGCGTTGATGAATCCCATATGGTACGCTTTGGAAAGGCTGATAACTTCTGGGAACACGGTGCAGGTCCGTGTGGACCTTGCTCAGAAATCTATTATGACAGAGGTGAAAAATACGGTTGTGGTTCACCTGACTGTAAGGTTGGCTGTGAATGCGATCGTTATATAGAGTTCTGGAATCTTGTTTTCACTCAGTTTGAAAATGATGGCAATAACAATTATACACCTCTTGCAAGACCCAATATCGATACCGGAATGGGACTTGAAAGACTTGCTTGTATAGCTCAGGATGTGGACAATCTTTTTGAGGTTGATACAGTCCAGAACATTATGAAGCATATCATTAAGATTGCGGGTGTTGAATATCACGCAGATGAAAAAGCTGATGTTTCGCTCAGAGTTATTACTGATCATATCAGATCTACTACGTTTATGATAGGTGACGGTGTAATGCCGTCTAATACAGGTGCAGGTTATGTTCTTCGCAGACTTTTAAGACGTGCAGCAAGACACGGCAGACTCCTTGGAATAAAGCGTCCTTTCCTTGCTGAAGTCTGTGAGACTGTAATTAAAGAAAACGAAAACGCTTATCCGAATCTTGTTGAAAAGAAGGATTTCATAATCAATGTTCTTAAAACAGAAGAGGAAAGCTTCAACAGAACAATTGACTCAGGTCTTGAAGTGTTAAACGAATTGATTGAAAAAACTTCAGGCAATGAACTTGATGCTGCTGATGCGTTTAAGCTTCAGGATACATTTGGTTTCCCGATTGACCTTACAAGAGAAATTCTCGAAGAAAAAGGCATGACTGTAGATGAAGAAAAGTTCAAGGAGCTCCTTCTTGAACAGAGAAAACGTTCACGTGATGCACACGTTGGTGCGGGTGCTGAAGGTTGGAACGATACAGGTGTTGTCTCAAAAGGTATTGATGCTACAGTTTTCGATGGATATGAATCAACTGAGACTGAGGGTAAGGTTATTGCAATTATCCTTGATGGTGAGAGAGTAGAATCTCTCGAAAATGATGTTTACGCTGCTGTCGTCACTGACAAAACAGCTTTCTATGCTGAAAGTGGCGGACAGGTTGGTGACACAGGTGTGATTGAAGGCGAAGACTTTAAGTTTGCTGTTGAGAATACAACAAAAACTAATGATGGCGTTTTCCTTCATTACGGTAAGATTGTTGATGGCAATATATTGAAATTGGGCGATGACGTGAAAACGATCGTAGATGCAAATCGCAGAAGCTCAATTGCACGAAATCACACTGCGGCTCATATTCTTCAGGCAGCATTGAGAGAAACTCTTGGCTCTCATGTTGAACAGGCAGGTCAGCTTGTAAATGAGAATACTGTAAGATTTGACTTCTCACATTTCTCAGCTTTGACAAGTGAGGAAATTGCTACGGTTGAAAATAAAGTCAATGAAATCATTCTTTCTGCTGTTGCTGTAACTATGACAGAAATGCCGATCGAAGAAGCTAAAAAGTCAGGTGCTATGGCTTTGTTTGGCGAGAAATACGGCGATGTTGTTCGTGTTGTAAAGGCAGGAAACTATTCAACTGAACTCTGTGGCGGTACTCATGTTTCAAACACAGGAAATCTCGGATTGTTTAAAATTGTCTCTGAGTCATCTGTTGCAGCAGGCGTCAGACGAATTGAAGGTGTTACAGGTGAGGGTGTGCTCGGCTATATTGACTCACTTAACAACGCGATTTTAGGCGCAGCTAAAGCTTTGAAGGTGGCTAATCCCGCTGACCTTGAGAAGAAAGCAATTGCTGTAGCAGCTGAGCTTAAGGAGAAAGACAGAGAAATAGATTCACTTACTTCTGAACTTACAAATCTTCGCTCAGGAAACCTTTTTGATAATGCAACTGAAGTAAATGGGTTACGTGTTATTTCTGCTGTTGTCGGAGAAGTTACTGTAGATGAGCTTCGTCAGCTCTCTGATAAAGCAAAGGCAATGGGTGATGATATAGTTTGTGTGCTTGCTGCCGTAAACAAAGAAAAAGGTTCACTTAATTTTGCAGCGTCATGCGGTAAAGAGGCTGTTTCAAAGGGTGTTAAGGCAGGCGACGTAGTCAGAGCTGTAGCTCAGAAAGCAGGCGGCAACGGTGGCGGTAAGCCTGATTTTGCAATGGCAGGTGC
>JAZRME010000270.1:0-4390 GCA_045647325.1 Acutalibacteraceae bacterium
GTTATCAAACTTGCTGACAGTAAGGACCTTGGCTCACATATCGTAGTTCAGGGTGGTACTTTCCATAACCAGGCTGTTCTCAGAGCTTTTGAAATGGTTGCCGGTGTTAACGCAATCTGCCCTGATATTTCAGGTGTTATGGGTGCTTTTGGCGCTGCTCTTATTGCGAAAGAGCGTTACCATGGTCAGCCCACAACAATGTCTGAGCTTGAAGACCTTGTAAATCTTACATATAAGAGCGCAACAACCCGTTGTAAAGGTTGCTCTAACAACTGTATGCTCACTATCAACAACTTCCCTGACGGCCGCCGTCATATCACAGGCAACCGTTGTGAAAGAGGTCTTGGTAATGACAACGGTTCAAAAGCTCCTAATATGATGGAGTTTAAACTCAACAGAATTTTTGATTATCCCAACCCCGAAAAAGCTCCGAGAGGGGTAATCGGTATTCCCAGAGTTCTTAATGTTTATGAAAACTTCCCGTTCTGGGCAACATTCTTCCATAAACTCGGTTTCAGTGTTCAGCTTTCACCTCTTTCAGACAGAAAGATTTATGAGCTTGGTATGGAATCAATTCCGTCAGAGTCAGAGTGTTATCCTGCAAAACTTGCTCACGGTCATGTTCAGTGGCTTATTGATAACGGAATAAAAACCATTTTCCATCCCTGTATTTATTATGAACGCCAGGAGACTCCCGATGCTCAGAACCATTACAACTGTCCTATCGTTGTTTCTTACGCTGAAAACCTCAAAAACAACGTTGAAGCAGTTACAGAGGGTGATGTAAAATATCTTCGCCCGTTTATGGCTTTCACAAGTGAACAGATTCTTGCTGACAGACTTGTAAAATTCTGCGCTAAAGAGTGGTCAATCGGCGAAAGCGAAACCCGTGCAGCTGTTAACGCAGCATGGAACGAACAGATTAAGGCTAAAGAAGAAATAAGAAAAGAAGGCGCCCGTGTTCTTAAAGAAATGGAAAAGAACAACGGCTACGGTATTGTCCTTGCAGGCAGACCTTATCACATTGACCCCGAAATCAATCATGGTATTCCCGAAATGATTGCTTCCTACGGTCTTACCGTTCTTACAGAAGACAGCCTTCCCATTGACTTTAACCCCGAGCGTCCTGTCCGTGTTACTGACCAGTGGGTTTACCATTCAAGACTTTACACAGCTGCTGAATTTATCTGCAGCCGTGATGACCTTGAGTTGATTCAGCTCAACTCTTTCGGTTGTGGTATTGATGCCGTTACAACCGATCAGGTGTTTGAGATTCTTGATAACAGCAACAAGCTTTACACTGTTCTTAAAATTGACGAGGTTAACAACCTCGGCGCAGCAAGAATCAGACTTCGCAGTCTTCTTGCCGCTATGAAACAAAGACACGAAAGAAACGTTAAGCCCGAGCCGAAGCGTCTCAACTATAAACGAGCTGAGTTCACAAAGGCTATGTTTGATGATAAATACACAATCATCATTCCTCAGTTCAGCCCGATTCATCTTGAATTGCTTGAGCCCGTTCTTAACGATAACGGCTTCCACGCTGAAATTCTGGATAACGATAACCGTCAGGCTATTGATACAGGTCTTAAGTTTGTTAACAATGATGCTTGTTTCCCTTCAATTACCGTTGTTGGTCAGATTATGGAAGCTGTGCTTTCAGGCAGATATAACACAGATAAACTTGCAATTATTATGACACAGACAGGTGGTTGCTGCCGTGCAAGTAACTATGTCGGCTTTATTCGTCGTGCGTTGGCAAGTGTTGGGCTTGAGCATATTCCGGTAATTTCGCTTAACGCTAACGGTATGGAAAAAAATGAAGGCTTTAAGCTTCCGCTTAAAAAAATCGGTCCACAGGCTATAAAGGCGATTATTTACGGCGACTTGTTTATGAGATGTCTTTACCGTGTGCGTCCTTACGAGCTTGTTGAAGGCTCCGCAAACGAATTACACGCAAAGTGGAGAGATATCTGCATTGACTCATTGATCGGCAAAAGCAAGAAATATTCATATAAGCAGATTTGCGAGGGTATCGTAAGAGATTTTGATAATCTCCCGATCCGTGAAGATGTTAAAAAGCATCGTGTTGGTGTTGTTGGTGAAATTCTTGTTAAATATATGCCTCTTGCCAACAACCATATTGTTGAACTTCTTGAAAAAGAAGGCGCAGAAGCAGTTGTGCCTGATCTGATGGACTTCTTCAACTACTATCTTTTCAAAAACGATTATAAACATAAATATCTTGGTTCAAGAAAGATTGCGTCTGTTATTGCTTATGCAGGTGTAAATCTCATAAGATTTATCAAACGACCTGCCATTAAAGCTCTTGAAAAGAGTAAACGCTTTGAACCTGCTATGAAAATTGAGCATGTTGCAGAACTTGCGAAGCCGTTCCTCTCACTCGGTAATCAGTATGGTGAGGGTTGGTTCCTTGCAGGTGAAATGGCAGAGCTGATCAACACAGGCACACCGAATGTTGTCTGCATTCAGCCCTTTGCCTGTCTGCCAAACCATGTTGTAGGTAAGGGTGTCATCAAAGCGATGAAGAATAAGTATCCTCAGGCCAATATTGCCGCTGTTGACTATGACCCGGGTGCATCTGAGGTTAACCAGGTTAACAGAATTAAACTTCTTCTTTCAGCAGCAGACGAAATGGCAAAGAACGTTAAAAATTGAGGAGTATTAAATGAATATTACGGATATAATTAAAGATGTTTTTTCTAATTACACTTTGATCTCAGTTGCTTCAGCCTGGTTTTTAGCCCAGTTTGCTAAAGGTGTTCAGGGTGTTTTCAGAGAAAAGTCACTTAAAGGAATGCGTCATATAGGCGCTAATGGCGGAATGCCGAGTTCACACGCATCAGGTGTAAGCGCCTTGTGCGCAGCGAGTGCTTGTTTATATGGTCTTGATTCATTTCAGTTCGGCGCAACTTTTCTTTTTGCGATGCTGACAATGAATGATGCGTTCAGCGTTCGTTATGAAGTAGGCAAACACGCAAAATTCCTTAATCGTTTAATAAAACGAACCAAAACGGAAGGCGAGGAAGAGCTTAAAGAAGCAGTCGGTCACACAATCTTTCAGGTTGTTGTGGGCTCTGCTATGGGTATCGCAATTGCGCTTTTCTATTATTACGTTGTTTATAATTAAGCATAAAATTAACGCCTCGGCTTCTCGGTCGGGGCGTTTTTGTGTACTATCTCAAAAGTCTGTCATAAGTTGTGTTTAACTCATTTTTTATAGCACGAAGTTGAGATGCTTTGAGATGTTGTATTCCTCTTTCAATTTTAACGAGGGTTTCGCGGGTTATATCAACTCCTTGAAGCTGAAGCCTGCGTACAAGCTCGGTTTGACCAATCTTCTGCTCAATCCGCACCTCTCTTATATTTTTACCGATAAAAATTTCATCCTGTTTAATACGTGTTTCTTCCATATAATCACTCCCTCAAAAAGGACCAAAAATAGTCCAAATTTATCTTGATTATACGGAAATAGTATGTTACAATGGGACCGAAACTAGTCCACTTTTAAAAGGGCTGTTCAAATTAAGGAGGTAAAAATATGAAAAAATGGTTGGCAATAGTGTTAGTAGGTGTTGTTGTACTCGGATTGTGGTTTTTCTTGAGCGATGATGAAGGTGGCACAGGTAGTGATGCCGGAGGTGACGCAGGTGGTGTTGAAACCGTTGAGATAATTAGTGATACTGGTGCGGCTTTTGATATGTCACTGGAGAATTTTTCAAAAAAATTCAACTCAGTTTATAAAGATACCGAAAAACCACTCAAATTTGAAGAAGTGGAAGTAAATCTTGAGGATTGTTGGGAAACACCTGAAAAAGGAATTGATGATTCGGACGCAGAATATGAATATTATTCTGCAAATGTGAATGGAATTAGAATTGGTGCATATGTTTATGATGAAAAAGTGGCTACAGTTTTAGTTGATTTTACTGTTATTGGTACTAACGAAAGAGAGTATGCAACAATATTATCAACAGTATTGATTAAAACATGTGGAAATTTGACCGATGAACAAGCAAAGAAGGTTTTTGAAAGGTCCACAGGAAGCACTTTGAACTATATAAATGGTGTCTTGTATTATTCTTCAGAAAGTGACTGTTTTGTAGCAAGAGCCGCCTCTGATTCATATGTTCAGAGTCGAATTTCTGCTGGGGCGTATGTTTATGATACAGAGCATTGGAATAATATTCTTAGTAGGATGGAGAATTAAACTTAAATTGCGAAAGGGAGGGCTTTATGCTCTCCCGATTTTTTGCTTTGTAAACGATATGTCGAGGACACTAGACTCTACCGTAGGGGCGGCCATTGGCCGTCCGTCGGCTTCAATCTTTATGGAATATTACGGACGCGCAATGCGCGCCCCTACGAA
>JAZRME010000271.1:0-1815 GCA_045647325.1 Acutalibacteraceae bacterium
GTTCGGGCTCGGGTTCCGGGTCAACATCGGGAACATCACCGATATCATTGTCTGTTGTTTCACCTGAAACAACATCATTTAAAGGCATATCTGCTTCTTCTGCGATTACGGTGGGAATTGAACTGACAATCATAATAACAACAAGCAAAACAGATACCAGCGCTTTGAATTTGTTTTTCATATTTGCACTCCCTTTCACATTTGTGCGTAAGCTGTTAACTTTATCTTTCATTTTAAAAATCAAACAAATAATGTGCAGCCTTGTTTTCTGAATTGTTCAATCTTCTTTTCTAAAAGAGAAACTTCACAATTGAATTTGTGAGCAAGACAGTTGATACAATAAAACTCAGTTGAGCCACGGTTAATAAGCTTTTTGGTAAGACCTATTTCATTACCGGTAAGTTCTTTCTGACATCTGATGCATTGACTCATTCAGCATCAACAACCTTTGCCCTGTAAACCTCACAACAATGAGCATCAAGTTCAAAGCTTATTGTTGCATTTTTAACTGTTGATATCTCCCCTGTCCAGACGCTTGTAATTTCAAGGGTTTTACCCGTGCAATCGCCAAGACCAATTGAATCAAGAGTCATAAAAGTCTTGCGCTTATCATCGGTAAAATTAAAAGCACCAATTGCAACATCGCCATCAGCAAGCATTCTCACCATAACAGGCATATCAAGAGGATAATACTCATAAAGGGGCTCGTCTGCCTTACGGTTGCGATTAAAATGACGGTTGCCGTTAACCCAGAACGGCTGACGGTAAGCTTCGTCGGTATCAATATCAATAAGCATTTTATTTTTGAGAATTGCCATTGATTCTTCATCTGCTTTTCTCAGATCACAACCGATAATCAAAGGTGAGCCCATCATTGACCAGAAAGCAAAGTGTGTTTTATATTCGTCTGTAGTGCAGCCTGTAAGACCCACATTACCTTCACCTTTCATGCCCACAACGAGCATATCCATATCATTGAAACAACCGTTGCCGTTATATTCAGGCACTTTGAGCTGACTCTGAGCAAGGGTTCTGATTGATTCCCATGAATCAAAAATGTCACCTGTTGATCGCCAGGTGTGTGCCCCTGTTTCTTTAATCCAGACTTTGGTGTTTTCGTCACCCCACGAACAAGCAGCAAAGACAATATCTCTGCCGCAGTTGGCAAGAGCAAGAGCCATTCGCTTATACATATAATGACCGAGTGTTGAATGAGGATGATAACAGAAATCGTATTTGAGATAATCCACACCCCACTGAGCAAATGATTCAGCATCAATGAATTCATGGTCAAGACTTCCGGGATAACCGGCGCAGGTAAGAGTACCGACACAGGAATACATACCGAATTTAAGACCTTTTGAGTGGATATAATCAGAAACATATTTCATTCCGTGAGGGAACTTTTCTGGGTCAGGTACAAGCTCACCCTTTTGGTTACGTTCACGAAGACTCCAGCAGTCATCGATTATAACATACTCATATCCACAGTCTTTAAGTCCGCTTTCAACAATAAAATCTGCAGTTTCCATAACCACTTTTTCACTGATATTTTCGCCAAAAGTGTTCCAGGAATTCCAACCCATAGGGGGTTTTTTCAGTATCATTAAATCATCTCCTAAAACGGTTAAATTAATTCTATCACTTTCGATAATAATTGTCAATAAAACACTTTGACTTATATTTAATGTGGTGTTATAATAGCTGACGTATTAATTTTGAAAGGGTTATAATTTTGAAAACTTCGTTTAAATATGCTTTCAAAGCAAGTCTTCCTGTGTTTGCAGGTTACATAGCTTTAGGTATCGGTTTCGG
>JAZRME010000272.1:0-3212 GCA_045647325.1 Acutalibacteraceae bacterium
CGCTAACAGACCGGCCAATGACCTTCATTCTTTGGCTGTCAAAAAAGTTAAAGCGTCGGCTCAGGCGAAGGCAATCAGTGATATTTTGCCTTGTCTTACAGAAAAAGAGCAGGCTGTTTTCAGACGTGGCAGAAATGCTAAATCAGGTCACATTGCTAAAAATGCATCAACAGGTGATTATCATAAAGCAACCGGTCTTGAGGCAGTGTTCGGCTATCTGTATCTTACCAATCAGATTGAGAGAATCATCGAGTTGTATGAACTTATCAGAAGGTGTGATAAGATTGAAAGATAATAAGCAGAAATTATTAACCCTGATAACAGATAATGTTTTTTGGATTTTCGGTTGCATTCTCTACTCAGCCGGTGTTACTATTTTTGCTGTGCCGAATAATATTGCTCAGAGTGGTATGACAGGAGTAGCTATTATAATCAATTATCTTATTGATACTCCTATAGGTGTTACTAACTTTGCTCTTAATATCCCGCTGTTTATACTTGCCTGGATTTTTATCGGCAAAAAGTTTACTCTTAAAACTCTGTGGGTAACAACTATTTTATCAGTTGTTATGGACGGTATGACAACCTTGATAAATAAAGGCATTATCCCTACTTATAAAGGTGACACTTTACTTGCTTGTATTTTTTGCGGTGCGCTGTGTGGACTTGGGCTGTCGATGGCTTTTTTAAGAGATTCGACTACAGGTGGAACTGATATAATTATGCGTCTTGTTAAACTTCTGTTGCCTCATTATTCAATGGGAAAACTGATTCTGATTTTTGATGCATTAGTTGTTGTTGCAGCTGCTATAGTTTTTAAAAGTGCCGAAAGTGCTCTTTATGCTGCAATTCTTATTTTTGTCAGTTCAAAGGTTGTTGATTATGTTACCTATGGTGCAGGTAACGGTAAAATGCTTCTTGTGTTTACCGATAACGCTCATAAAGTGACAAAAGCTATTACTTCTCAGATGACACGTGGCGTTTCAATTGTGCCTGTTGAAGGCGGATATACAGGTGAAAAGAAAAATATGCTTATCATAGTTCTTCGCAGTCACGAAGTTTCAAAGGTAAGAGGTATTATTAAAAAAACTGACCCTGATACTTTTACTGTTATAACTGAGGCAAGAGAAATTTTTGGTGAAGGCTTTAAAGCTCCTCCAGCTTCTGATTCTTAATTATTAAATCCCCGAGTGCTTGACACTTGGGGATTATTGTTATATAATACATAAGTTAAATTTTTATGAAATGGTGATTTTATGTCTGGACATTCAAAATGGAGCACAATCAAAAGAAAAAAAGAAAAGACCGATAATCAGAGAGCTAAAATTTTTACCAAAATCGGTCGTGAAATTGCTGTAGCGGTTAAGGCAGGCGGTCCTGACCCCACAGTTAACACAAAGCTTAAAGATATTATTGCTAAGGCTAAGTCAAACAATGTTCCTAACGATAATATCGAGAGAATTATCAAAAAAGCTGCAGGTGAGGGCAGCACAGATAACTATGAAGATATTGTATATGAAGGCTATGGTCCTTCAGGTATTGCAGTTATTGTTGAAACTCTTACTGACAACCGTAATCGTACTGCAGGTGATGTTCGCCATTATTTCGATAAATACGGTGGAAATATGGGTCAGACAGGCTGCGTTTCATTTATGTTTACCCGTCAGGGTGTAATAACTATTGAAGCTGAAGATGTTGATGAAGAACAGCTTATGGAAGATGCTCTTGAGGCAGGAGCATCTGACTTCCTTACAGATGAAGGTATTTTTGATATCAGAACCGAGCCTAATGACTTAGGTGCAATCAGAGATGCTCTTGAAGAGAAGGGTTACAAATTCCTTTCAGCTGAAGTTGAGTATGTTCCCAGCACCTATACAAAGCTTGAAAGTGAAGATGATATTAAAAATATGAATAAAATGCTTGAAATGTTCGAAGATAACGATGACGTTCAGGCAGTATGGCATAACTGGGAAATGCCTGAGGAATAATATATTGGATTAAAAAACGACTTTTGCTTAAGCAAAATTCTTTTTTTTGTTGTTAAATTTCGTAATCTGAAACAGCTCTTTCGGTAATAACCGAGTGAACAAATTTTTTTACTTCAAGATGTGCAGGATGTTCCTGATAGCCATCGAGAGCTTCTTTTGATTCAAGAACTGAGTATAATGAAATGTCATAGCCGTTCGGATTAAAATTAAAACCGACTTCGGCGCTGATCAATCCCGGAACAACACCAACGAGGTCTGTTAAAATTTTTTTCATATGTTCCATATTGGCTTGCTTATTTTCATCATCACGGACTTTCCAAAAAACAATATGTTTTATCATATATATTTTCCTTTCAAAAGTATATTTTTAGATTATTATAACAGAATAATTATGCAAATGCAAATTTAATCCGATAACGGAGGTTTTTTATGAAAAAAATTTTTTCAGTTATTCTTTGCGTAGTGATGATGATTCTTATAACTTCCTGCGGAAAAAGTGACAATCAGCAAACTAACGAGACGAAGGAAAAAGATTCAATTTATTTTTTGAATTTTAAGCCTGAAGTTTCTGAAGTTTATAAAGAAATTGCTCAAGTGTATGAAAAAGAGACCGGCGTTAAAATTAAAGTGGTTACAGCTGCCAGTGATACCTATGAAACAACTCTCAAATCTGAAATTGCCAAAAATGAAGCTCCGACAATTTTTCAGATTAACGGACCTTTTGGATATCAGGCCTGGAAAAATTATTGTCTTGATTTAAAAAATACAGAGCTTTATTCACATCTCATTGATAAAGATCTCGCTATTGTTGATGGTGAGGGAGTTTACGGAATACCATACGTTATTGAAGGTTATGGAATAATTTATAACGGCGATATATTGAACAGATATTTTTCTTTGCCCGAAAAAAGTGTGGATATTTCTTCTGTCAGTCAAATTAATAATTTTGAAACCCTTGAAGCTGTTGTTAAAGATATGACAAAAAATAAAACAAAACTTGGTATTGAGGGCGTCTTTGCCTCAACTTCAATGTCAGGCGGCGAATCCTGGCGATGGGATTCTCATCTTGCATCAGTTCCTTTTTATTATGAGATGAATAATGATTTGTCAACTGATTCAATATCTGCTGCTTACAAGGCTGAAAATGTGAAATTCACTTATTCTGAAAATTATAAAAATTTATTTGATTTGTATGTAAATAATTCTGTCAGTGATAAAGGTCTG
>JAZRME010000273.1:0-3160 GCA_045647325.1 Acutalibacteraceae bacterium
TCAAAGGTGTTAATTTTGAAGGTATTCAGGATGTTGCATCACCCATTGAACTCGCCCGTTTTTATAATGACAGCGGTGCAGATGAGCTTGTTTTTTATGATATAACAGCTTCTTTTGAAGGCAGAGGACTTTTTACTGATGCTCTCAAAGAGGTTGCTTCTCAGATTTTTATCCCCCTCACTGTAGGCGGTGGTATCAATACCCTTGAAGATTTTGAAAGAGTGCTGGGTTGCGGAGCCGATAAGGTTTCTGTTAACAGCGGTGCTATCAAAGACCCGACTCTTATAGAGCGAGGCGCTCAGAAATACGGCGACCAGTGTGTTGTTCTTTCAATGGATATCAAGCGTGTTGACGGTAAGTTCCATATCTTCTCCAAAGGCGGCAGAATTGACACAGGCATTGATGCGATTCAGTGGGCTGTTGACGGTGTAAACCGAGGCGCAGGCGAGCTTGTTGTTAACAGTATTGATACTGACGGTGTTAAAAACGGCTTTGATATTGAAATGCTTCACGAGATTCAGTCGAGAGTTTCTGTTCCGGTTATCGCAAGTGGCGGAGCAGGTAAAAAAGAAGATTTTCTTGAACTTTTTAATGCCGGGGTTGCTGATGCAGGTCTTGCAGCTTCGATTTTCCATTTTAAAGAGGTTTATATCAACGATCTTAAAAAATATCTTAATGATAATAATATAGAAATGAGAGTGTAATTATGGTTGAACTTAAATATGATACAAACGGACTTATCCCTGCAATTGTGCAGGATCATTATACAAAAAAAGTTCTTATGCTCGCTTATATGAACGAAGAGAGCCTTAAAATCAGCCTTGAAGAGGGTATGACCTGTTTCTATTCACGCAGCCGTCAGGAATTATGGCGCAAAGGTGAAACTTCAGGCAACCGTCAGCACATTATGTCAATCAGAACCGATTGCGACTGTGATACTCTTCTTGTTGATGTTATTAAAGACGGCCCTGCTTGTCACACCGGTAGTGAAAGTTGCTTCTTTAATGTTATTGAAGAAAAAGATGACGAAGCTTTCTCTTATGAAGGTCTTTATAAAATGCTTATGGGCAGAAAACTTGAGAAAAAAGAAGGATCTTATACAACCTATCTTTTTGAAAAAGGAACAGATAAAATTCTCAAAAAGGTTGGCGAGGAATGCACAGAAGTAATCATCGCTGCCAAAGCTCAGGATAAAGAAGAAACTGTTTATGAAATTGCCGATCTTCTTTATCACATCACTGTACTTATGATTGATGCAGGTATCACTCTTGATGAAGTAACTGCCGAACTTGCAAAGCGTCACATCGTTGACCATAAAGTCAAGCAGGAGCGTATGCAGTGATAAACTGAATTCATTATCACGCAAAGACCAAAAGCAACAACACAAAAGTTGTTGCTTTTATCCGTTTTTTTAATATATTTTACAGGTGATTAAATGAATGTACTTTCTTATGTAATGGTTGCCTTTGCCATTATTGCTGCGCTTGACAGAATTTTTGGCAGTAAGTTAGGCTTGGGCAAAGAGTTTGAAAAGGGAATATATATGCTGGGTCCGTTGGCAATTTCAATGGTGGGTATGATTATAATGTCACCTTTGATTGCTCACTATCTTGAGCCGGTGATAGCAATTTTGCCTGATTTTATTGACCCGTCAATTATAACAGGTTCAATTTTTGCTAATGACCAGGGTGGTGCCTCTCTTTCAGCTCAACTTGCCAATGATGAAGCTATCGGTTATTTCAACGGTCTTGTAGTGGCTTCTATGATGGGGGCAACAATCTCATTCACAATTCCTTTTGCTATGAGTGTTGTCAAAAAAGAGCAGCAACACGATACTTTGCTGGGCTTGTTGTGCGGTATTGTTACAATTCCCGTTGGTTGTATTGTTTCGGGTATTATGTTACGTTTGCCGTTCAGAAGTCTTGTGATAAATATGATTCCACTTGTTGTTTTTTCGGCAATAATTGCTGTGGGGCTGTTACTTGTTCCTGATATATGTGTTAAAATTTTCAGCGCATTGGGTTACATAATGAAAGCTGTTATTACCATCGGCCTCGCTGTAGGTATCATAACATTTTTAACCGGATATGAGCCGTTGCCCTATGTTGACTCTATTGAAAATGCTATGAGCCTTGTTCTTAACGCTGCTTGTGTTATGACCGGTGCATTACCTTTGATTTATATCCTTGCCCGACTTTTCAACAAACCTCTTAATAAGGCCGGGCATAAGCTTGGTATCAATGAAGCCTCCGTTAAAGGTTTTGTTTCAACTCTTGCTACAAGCGCAACAACTTTTGAAGATATGAAAGATATGGATAGACGGGGAGTTGTTATAAATTCAGCTTTTGCTGTTTCAGCGGCTTTTGTCTTTACTGACCATATTGCGTTCACAATGGCATTTAACGGTGATTACATTTTTAGCGTAACAGTGGGCAAACTGATTTCAGCAATCTGTGCTGTTCTGGTTGCAATTCCTATGAGTAAAAAGCTTATAAACGACAAAAAAGACGGTTAAGCACCGTCTTTTTACTTTTTAAAACAGATTTACTTTGCATACAACATACCGATGATTTTATTCTTGATTCCGCAAGGAAAAAGTTTTAACAAAACGCATATCACCTTATAGCCAAAACCTATTGCATATAATGGCTTAGTTTTGTTTTTAAGAGCAATTCCGGCTATATATCTGCCTGCGAAATCAGGACTCATACCTTTTTGCTCATCTTTTTCCATACCTTCTACGCTTCGTGAAATCCGTCCGTTATAAATTTCATCACCGTCAAAAGATTTCTTTCTCGCTGAGGTAAATTCTGTGCATATATCTCCCGGTTGAATTGCAGTTACCTGTATTCCGAACGGCTTCAGTTCGTTGCCGAGAGCACAGGTATATGACTCTATAGCTGCTTTTGAGGCTGAGTAATATGTCTGAAAGGGAATGTGAGCTACGGCAGCTACAGAGCTGATGTTGATAATTTTACCTGATTTTTCTTTTCTCATATAAGGAATAACAGCTTTATTGACATTCACCATGCCAAAAAAATTCACATCAAACTGCATTTTAGCTGCGCTGAGCTCGGTAAACTCAACTGCACCTGATATTCCGAACCCTGCGCAGTTTATAACAATATCGATTTTTTTGTCGGTTTTTATAACCTGTTCA
>JAZRME010000274.1:0-1595 GCA_045647325.1 Acutalibacteraceae bacterium
ATTCCGTGGTGGCTGAAAACAGCAACTCTCTGCCCTATAGTAAAATGGGAAAGTATATAATCAATAAACTTATTTGCACGGATACAGTTTTCTTCATAGCTTACGCAAGGAAAACCGTATTCTTCCTCATCAAAAAGATTGGGACACATTTTTGTGTTTTTATAATATTTATTAAGATAATCTTCACTACAGCCGAAATAACCGGGAGTGCAGCCACACTCAATAATTTCAGGGCAGATCTCAATCACAGGATTATCGTCTTTAGCCTTACAGACACCTGCAGCAGTTTTGAACGCACGGAGAAGTGAGCTTGAAATATATCCATCAATTTCTGCATCTTTTAGTTTTTTGCCAAGGTCATCACATTGGCGCTCACCCACCGGGGTCAGCTCACCGTCACTCGGGTCACGGCCTTCCCAATTATCATAGTTGGTTTCTGCGTGACGGATAAAAAGAATTTCAAGATAATCTCTGTTTTCCATTTCCATATTACACACCCTTTACGACACAATAATATCATGTATCTTATCTCAATGCAAGAAAAACACCCACAGCGAAGTGGGTGTTTCGGCTTTTATCAGAGCTTTGAAAATCCGTAACTGTTAATCAAAGCGTCAATCTTAACCCCTGCTTTACAAAGCGGACACTCGTGTGAAGGATATGAATTATAATCTTCAAGGTCTTTAGGGTCAAAAACGGAGCGTACAGGGAAACCTCCGCACTCTTCTTCAGTTGAAAAAATTGCAGATACGCCCGATACAATACCACCGTAATATTTAACAGCATCAATTGCAGCCTCGGCAGTTTTACCCGATGAAATAGATACACCTAAAATCATAACATGTTTGCCCTCAATCATAGGCGTAATATTATCACGGAAAATAAACTGATTACCGCTTGTAATTTCAGGAGTGACAACATAAATAGATTTATGCGCATTCATATTAACAAAATCAGCCTTTGAAAGACTTTCAGCAAGGCAGGCACCGATAACTTCAGTTCCGTCAAGGCAAAGAATAGTGTCAACCACAGTATCAGCATAATAATATGAACACAATTCCTCTGCAACAGCTTTTGCTTCAGACATACGGGACTTCTGTGAAACAACATCAATATAATAGTTGCTGTGACGATTGTTTGTGGCAAAGTGACCCATCGCTACTCTTAAAAACAGATTTTGTCTTTTGGTTGCGTGTTTCATAATGTGTAAAGTTGGCATATAATATCCTCCTTGCATTGTAATATAGTAGCATTATACACTAAATTATACGCTCTTGCAATAGTTATTTTATACAAAATTACATAAAATTATGTGTTTGCTCAACTATAAGCAGAAAAAAATAAAAATCTTACCACTATTACCGTTAGTTTTTTATCATAAAAACAATCAACAATGCGCTTTGTTATTTGCAAAAAATGCCAAAAAATCTGATTGATTTATATAATAATCAATGATATAATTATTCAAAACAGAAATAAGGAGTGCTTTATGGGTATTTCATCATTTTTTCTTTCGATTTTAATTATTTACGGAACTCTTATTTCATTTTTTGTTAACCCTATTGCGCCCCCCGACACAAGTGAATAAGTCGGAG
>JAZRME010000275.1:0-8925 GCA_045647325.1 Acutalibacteraceae bacterium
CCGCATTTATGGTATCCGCTCAGACTATAACATTAAAAGCACTTATGGCTTATTACATAAGCGGTCTGCCGATGGATTTAGTTCACGCCTTCGACACAGCACTTTTTATAATGCTTGTGGCTGAGCCTATGCTCGAAAAAATGGACCGCATAAAAGTAAAATACGGTCTGGGCGAGTAAAAATCTTATTGTGTAAAATTGAATAAATAAAAACACAGACACATCATTTTGGTCTTTTCCTTGATGATGTGTCTGTTTTTTATTAGAACCGGGCTTAAACTGTTATCGGGCAAACAAAAAGGGCGATGCAAAAAGCACCGACCTTTTCACCATTTATATATAATTTCGGGGTTTTCAAAAATTTCGCTAAGTTTATTAAGAAATGGTGTCAACTCATATACACCGCCAATTTTATGATCAAAATTTAATCCCATCGGTAATATCTTTTTATCTTTTAAACGAAGATTTCCGTCTTTATCTTCATATACCTCTTTCTCTTCTCTGAGCCGACCAATACTGAAAAGAAATACCTGAGGATATAAAAGAGGTCCGCTTACTATATTAAAGTTTGCGTTTTCACAAACAGCGCCCCAGTTCGTGAAACAAACAGTTCCCTCATTCAATTCCTCCATTTTTACCCCATCAACACTTTGCAGACTTTTTTTGCCAATTATTTTCATAAAATCTGACTTCAAAGTCTGCGAAAGATTAACAGCTCTCTTTTTGCCGAAAGATGCTTTAATAGTCTGACTCAGCGGAGACACAATTCTTCCGCGTGAAAGCTCACCGAGAACTCTCTGCCTTGACACTTCAAACATAACCTCATTAAGGTCAGATTTTTCTAATCTTTCACGAGCGTCAGTTGCAATTGATGAAATTTCTTTAAGTGATTTATCTTCAAGGTGACGCAACTTCATCTGGAAGGTTGAACCGTCAGACTTACAGATAGCCATAGAAACATCGATATGTTTTTTGATGATAAGTTCACCTGATATTGAGGTGTGGTTATATATATAGTGGGCATTAAGCTTCGGAGCTGCTTTAAGGCCTTCAATAAGCACCTTAATCATTATTGTGTTTAACGTGAGTTTGTATCCGCATTCTGATTTCAGTTTATTAAAAGCCTCAATAAACCTCGTCACATCTGCATCATATATGCCGCAAACTGATGGACAGTTCCTTTGACCGTTGACAAAAGCACTGCTGATCATTTTATCTTTCATTGACATATAATAAACTTTATCTTCTTTTTCAGGGCTAAGCCTTGCAATACGCATATACTCTTTGAGTTTTATAATAATCACCTGCTTATTTAACCAGCTTAATATTATATGATGCAAACATCTTTTTGAAATACACATTTTAAAATTATGTCGATTTTAGCAAATCAAAAGACAATTTTAATTATACCACTAAATTTAATTTTATATTTACCAATCCGGAATAATGGTATAAATTGGTGTAGGTGATGATATGAAAAAATCGGCAGAGAGGTATATTTTAAAAAAGCGGTTGATGTAATCAACCCGGAAAGTGGTGTTGAATACACCGTTACATATTCATCATCAAACCCGTCTGTAGCAACAGTTGACGAAAACGGAAATGTTTACGCTTCAGGTAAAGGCAATGCAGAAGTTACATGCACAGTTACTGACCAATACGGTAACATTGTGACAGACACCTGCGATGTGGAAGTCAAATATTCATTCGGTCAATGGTTGATTATAATCCTTCTTTTCGGTTGGATCTGGTATTGATAATAAATTAAAAGGGAGCAGAGATTGATTTCTCTGCTTCTTAAATTTTTGCGAAATGCTTTATTAAAATTTATTTAAACCGACATAAAAATCTACAATTTCTTTGATTTTTTACAAAAAATTTCGATTGGCTGTTGAAGAAAGCGATTTAATATGATACAATTTAATGGGTATTTGTTTTTTAATTGTATAATAAGGGCGATGATTCTGTGACCGATAAAGAGTTAAAAAAGCTGAGTAAACTTGAATTACTTGAACTTCTTCTGGTTGAAACCCGTGAAAACGAGCGTCTCAGAGAAGAACTTGAAAAAGCAAAAAAAGAAAACAGTATAGAAAAAAGTGCGCAGCTTCTCAATGAAACAGCAAAGCAGCTTGATGATGCGTTACAAAGGGTTAATTTGTTAAGCGGCGAAAAACCTGTTAATGACTCAGCTTCGGCAAAAATTGTTACACCTAATCGTAAAACATCGTCTGATGATAACGCCAATTTTCTCAGCAGTATTTCAAAAGATATAATAGAATATACCGCTAAATATCTTGGCGATAATAAAAAAACGAAAAAAAAGAAATAATTTCAAACCGTCTTTTTTCTTTCCGGAGGAACTTTTTATAAATGGCATTCAAAAAAAAGAAAAAAGAACCGGACTGGCAGACCGCTTCGGAGGTGGAGAATGCAATCGCGAGAGAGAAGTATTCTCACAAATATAAAAAGGTGCTCAAAAGCACCATATCTTCACTGATTGTTGTGGCGGCGATCGCCGTGTTGATTGCGACACTTGCTTTACCTGTTTTGCAGATTCAGGGCAGCAGCATGGAGCCGACACTCAATGACGAAGAAATTGTTGTTCTTATCAAAACTTCAAATCTGAAACCGGGGCAATTATGTTGCTTCTCTTATCAGAATAAACTTCTTATCAAACGAATAATCGGTGTTCCGGGTGACACTGTCAACATTGACGAAGAAGGCTTTGTTTATATAAACGGCGAGCGTCTGGATGAGCCTTATATCCTTGATCGGGCGCTTGGTGAGTGTGATGTTGAGTTTCCGCTTCACGTAACAGACAATCACTATTTTATTCTTGGTGACCACCGTTCAACATCTATTGATAGCCGAAGCTCTGTTATCGGGCTTGTAGGCTCTGATCAGATTGTAGGCAAAATCTTTTTCAGAATCTGGCCCTTTGAAAAGATAGGGAAAATAGAAAACCAAAAAAATTCAGGGTCTGCTGAATCTTTCGAAGCTCAGCTAACGCAGTAAAATATTAAAGAAAGGGGGAAGTAGCTTGGCAGGTATCAATAAAGAATATCTTAAAGAGCATAAACTGTTCAGAGTCAGAAACAAAAAAATAGTTTTAATGTTCCCCCTGATTGCTATTTTAGTTGCAATTATTGTTTTCTGGTGCCTTAAGCTTGTTGGTATCACAATCACAAGTGATGCTTTGTGTGAGCTTGAAGAGCATACCCATTCAATCAGTTGTTATAACGATGATGATAAGCTTGTCTGCTCCAAACCTGAGCATACTCATTCGTCAGAATGCTTCCCCGATAAGGCCGCTGACACAGAAACAGCAAATGATTGGACTAAAGTATTTGATAATATAACAATTACCAACAACCTTTCTGAAAATCTGGTTTCTGTTGCGTCCACACAGGTAGGCTATAAAGAAAGTGAGCGTAACTATGAATATAACGCATTTGCCGAAAAAAGCGGTTACACCCGATACGGTGAGTGGTACGGTAACCCTTACGGCAAGTGGAACACATTGTTTGTTTCGTTTTGTCTTGATTATGCAAATATAAACGGTTCTGATGCTCTGGAACAGGCTACAGCTGAAGCTATGCGTCAGGCGTGGTCAGATAAAAATGTTTATTCTTCGGCTTCAGAATATGAAGGTGCAAGAGGCGACATTGCTTTTTTTGATACAGATTCAGACGGCAAGGCTGACCGCACAGGTATTGTTGTTTGCAAAAACAGCAAAGTGTTTATTGCTATAGAGGGCGATGTTGACGGTAAGGTCGAGTCGGTTGTGCGCAAAAATGCCGACAGCGTTATGGGCTACGGCAAAACAGGTGAGCTCTATGCCGAGAAACATATCACCGATACAGACAAATCTCAGACCAACGAAAACACCGCCAAACCTGTTACTCTTACAGGCAGACTTAACAGATATATTCCCGATCAGGCTGCGCAGGTGTCAACTTATAGTTTGAAAAGGAGCAGCACAGAGCAGACTTCAGCAGTGCGTTCTGTTTACAACAGCGAACCACTTATTATGATGGCTGCTGAAGACCATGATATCACTTACACCTCTCATCTTGAGGGCGAAGTAGTTAATGCTGTTTTTAAAGAAACCACAGGTAATATAATCGGAGATGACGGAGTTGTTTATGTCGGACAGACTTATATTGTTTCAATTGAATTCAGTGAAATCAATACCGGCGCTAACTGGATACAGTTTCAACACGATGAAGACGGTTATCTGACATATCACATTCCTTCAAACCTTGAGTGTGAGCGTTTTGACAGTTGGCATACAATTTCAGCCAAAACAGAAAACGGCACAGTTAAAGATGTCGGCGAATATTTTGTTGATGAAAACGGCTTGCTCAGGGTAAAATTTTATGAGAATAGCGAAGGCGAAAACTTTGTAGATAAATACTCAAATGTTGACTTTAGTATTGATTTCAGCGCAACGGTTGCTTCAACGCAGTCGGGCAGCTCAACTGACGTTGCTTTCAGTGATAAAATCAACATTCATCTTAATGTTGACGGCAGCGCTCAGATCACATCAAGCAAAACTCACAGCGCCTATAACGCTGAAGACAATACGATGGAATACACCATCCGTGTTGAAGCAGTCCACGGTCTTGTTAAAGACCTCGTGGTTGACGACCAGGTTTATTACAATCATTACACTCTGAGAGATACAATAGTTGTAACAGACCTTGAGGGTAATGTTCTTGATCCGCAGCCTGTTGTTCGTGATCACTATGACCCTAACGCCGTCGGAGGCTTCAGCCTTACAGGATTTCCTGATTTTGAAGCAGGTGAGGGCTTCCTGATTACATACAAATCAGCTATTTATGATTATATGCTTGGCAATGAAACCGTTGATATGTGGAACGGTGTTGATGCCACAGGTAAGGGCTCTAACGGCAGTGACGCTTATGTCTGGACAGATGACTGGGAAAATGTTGAACTTGATAAACTGAACAAAGACGGTAAACAGGTCACTATAACAGATAACACCGGCAACAAAGTAAACGTTGTTCAATGGGATATTGAAATCAGAAAAAGTGCAACCAACGTTCAGGGAACAGTTATTATCGATACCCTTGGTGAAGGTCTTGAATATTATACAGGCAAACCAATCGTAGTTAAACGTTATGACGAACAAGGCAATATGCTCCCTGATGAAACTATCAGTTGGGATAATGTAACAGTCAACGGTAACACGATGAGTTTTCCTCTTCCTGATTGTCACGCTTGTGTAATAACATATTACACGACCTACGAAGACCTTGCTGTGGATGAGGTTAAAAATTTCACCAACAGCGCAAAGGTAACAATCAACGGAAAAGAGGAGCAGGTTAACGGCTCGGCAAATGTTGTGGGATTTGTGCCCAATGTTAAAAAAACTGCAAGCGGTGACGACGGAGAAAATGTTTATTTCAAAATTGAAGCCGATGTTCCCGGAGTTATCAAGGATTGGGGTAACTTCTACCTCTCTGACTTTTCGGGTGTATGGCAGTATTACAACGGAACAGACACTCTTTATATTGAAAATATGCCGGAGGATATTGTTATCACCGCAACCACCGACAGCGGACAGACAGTGACCTTCACGCCATATAAAGAAGGCAGTTCTGTAGAGAACACTTACAAGCTTATATATCCTGTGGACGATGGGCAGTCTCACACATTCAGAATTTTATTTAACACCGCTGATGAAACAACAGAATCATCAAAATGGATTCTTGCTGAAGATTCAAAGCTTACAATTACATATAAAATTCCTTTTGATACAAAAACGGGTTCAGAGTGGACCGGTGAACTTACAGGAGACAAAACTCTTGAAGATGTACTTCTTGAAGGCAAGACACTGTCTAACGAAGCTTATCTGAATTATACGGAGCTTATTTCTCACACAGCTACAGCCAATTATAAATATTCTCCGCAGATAACCAAAAAATCAGATACTCACGATGACGGAACAATAGATTACACTGTTGTGTTTAACAACGCAATTCCCGGTTCGGATTCAGGTTATCTCAACAGCTCTGTTGCAAATGCATATTTTACCGATACCTTTGACGAAAGGTTAGAGTATGTGCCCGGGTCTCTTATGATTACGGCATATTCACCGTGGCAGGACAATCTCTGGACCGGTAAATATCAGTATAACGGTGATGTAACGGGTAATTCAATGAACATCGGTTTAGAAAACTTTACGTTTGTTGAGTATAACACCGAAGCTCCCGATTGGAGCTGGATAACAGGAACCGGAAACTTCAGAAACTACTATCATTGGGTAGGAGGCGGTGGAAGATACGTCTTTACATATAAACTTAAGGTTAAAGATGAATATCTTAAAACCACAGAACACGCAAGGTTCCACCTGGATAATACTGCAGAGCTTAAATGGAGCCCTGACGGAAGTTCAGGACCTGTTACAGAAACCACAGAGTATGAAACAGGACTTATTGATAAACAGGTAGTGCAGGAAGATACAAAACTGCTCTTCCAGGTGCATATCAACCGAAGCGCTCTTGACATTCTTCCCGGAGCTGATACACTCACAATTGAAGACACAATGACAGGTAACCTTTCAGTTTATTGGGAAACAATTCAGCTGAAATACCTTGACACCAACGGTGAGTGGGTCAACTTTAATGCACCCGAAAGTAAGCATACTTACACAATCACTTATGACCCTGTATTAAATATGCTGACTTTTGTGGTTCCTGACAGCCTTCATGTTATTATTGATTACACCACTCTTATAACAGAAAGCGGATTTGTTTCTATAAACAATGCTGTAAGGGTTGACGGTAAAGCAGAGGTTTCAGATATTATTGATGCCGTGTTCCGTGTTGAACAGCACAGTGGTGATGCGTCAGGTTCTAACCACGAAATCACTCTTATTAAGCAGGACGGAATCTCAAAGCTTCCTCTTGCCAACGCTGTGTTCCGACTCTATGGCCTTAAGGGTGTCCCCGCTGCAGAGGTTCCTCAGGGCGTGTCGCAGACAATGATTACCGAAGACGGCACAACCCTGAAGTTTATCGGTCAATACACAACCGGAGCAGACGGTACTGTTAATATAGAATCTCAGTATCTTACCCCCGGCGGTCCCTATGCTTTTGTTGAAATAGTTGCGCCTGAGGGCTATGAGTTGCTGGATTCTCCGACATATTTCTATTTTTACGATACTGATGATGACGGATATATTCAGAGTGTAACAACACTTATAGCTATTGAAAACTACGCAGGAAGTTTTCTCATTCCCGAAACAGGAACTTCGGGAGCTTTATACATGGCAATAATCGGTCTTGCTGTTACGGCAGTTCCGGTTTTGTATAGTTTGATTCGCCGTAAAAGGGAAAGGAGGTTGGAAAGAATCTCCTAGCTAAAAAATACCGATTGCGACGGAGAAAACAAAAGCTTGAACAAAATTGCAAATTTAATCAAAGAAAGGAAGTTAGATTATGAAAAAATTATTTGCAGTTTTAGTAGCACTTGTACTCGTTCTCGCTATGGGAACAGCTGCTTTCGCAGCAAACACAGGTTCAATCACAATCACCAATGCTGTAGCAGGTGAAGATTACGAGATTTACAAAATTCTCGATTTCACCCCTGTTGAAGGCGGAAACGGCCAGAAGGGTTACTACACAGTTGATGATGATTGGGCAGGTTTCTTTAACATTGCACCCGCATCAGATTATTTCAAAGTTGAAACAAACGCTGACGGTAAAAACGTAGTTTCAATGACGGTTGAAGAGTCAGCTATGGATTTACCTGCTCTTGCTAAAGAAGCCGTTGCTTATGCAGAGAAATATAACATCGGTGCAACAGCTACTGCTAAAGCAGAAAGTGAAACTGTTGAGTTCACAGGTCTTGCTCTCGGCTACTATGCAGTTGACACTTCTCTCGGTGCTATCTGCGCTCTCACAAACACAAACTCAGATGAAACTTTGATCGAAAAGAACGCAAAGCCTGACATCACAAAGCAGGTTGAAGAAGACAGAGACGGTTCATGGGGCAACGTTAACGACGCTGATATCGGTCAGGTAGTTAACTACAAATCAACAGTTACTGTTGGTTCAGGTCTTACTGATTATGTAATGCACGATAAGATGGACGCAGGTCTCACTTTTGACCCTGAAAGCGTTGTTGTTGAAGGCGCAACTGAAGGCGAAGATTATACTTTGGTAACAGAAGGTCTCACCGACGGCTGCACATTCGAAATCCGTTTCGAAGATGATTTCATCGCAACATTTGATAAGGGCGAAACATTTGAAGTTACTTACTCAGCAACTCTTAACAAAGATGCAAAAGTTGCACACGATAAGGGCGCTGATGATTACGAAGGTAACAAGAACACAGCTCAGCTTACATACACAAACGAAAACGTAACTGAGTCTTCTGATAAGCACGAAACAGTAACCTTCACATGGAAACTTGATGTATTCAAGTACACAATGGACGGCGACAACGAAACACCTCTTGCAGGTGCTGTGTTCCAGCTTCTTGGTGCAGACGGCAACGCTATCAAGTTCTCAAAAGTTGGCGACACAACAACTTATGTTGTTGACCCCGAAAACGGTGTAACAGACATCACAACAGATGCAACAGGTAACCTTACTTTCATCGGTCTTGATGAGGTTATGAAGGAAGGCAACTACACTCTCGTGGAAATCCAGGCTCCTAACGGTTATAACCGCGCTAAAGATACAGAAGTTGTAATCGGCAGCGACCTTGATCAGGACAATTATGCAGCTGACTACTATTTTGTTGACGCTGACGCAGAAAACGGAAAAACTGCACCTGAAACAATCAAAGTAGAAAACAAAACTGGTGGTTTGTTCCCCGAAACAGGCGGCATCGGTACTACAATTTTCTACATTGTTGGTGCTCTCCTTATGCTTGTAGCAATCGTAGTTCTTGT
>JAZRME010000276.1:0-5064 GCA_045647325.1 Acutalibacteraceae bacterium
ACATTCCGTTATGCATTTATGCCTCATAAGGGCGATTGGGAAGAAGGTAATGTATGGGGCGAAAGCGAAGCATTTAACCTTACATTCTCAGCAGCTCAGCTTGCACCAACCGACCACGGTAAGAACGATCTTGAGCATTCATTTATTGAGCTCAGCGACACAACTCTCAACATCAGCGCTGTTAAGAGAGCTGAAGATTGCGATGGTTGGGTAGTTCGTTTGTTTAACCCCTCTGATAACACAAAAACTGCAAAAATCAGAGTTAACGGCGGTATGGCTCCCATTGACAAGCCTCAGTCACCTGTTGAAAGACAGCTTGTTGAGTTTGAGCTTCCTGCTTACTCAGGCAACAAATGGTCAAGCGCAAAGCTTGTTTCTCTTGAAGAAAAAGCAATCTCTGACCTTGCAATTGACAACGATGGATTTGTTGAATTTGAAATCACAGGCAAAAAAATCCTCACAATCAAATTTGCATAAAACGAACAAGGCTTCCGGTTTATATCGGAAGCCTGATTTTTTTCTTGATTTTATAAAACTTACTTGTTACAATAGTGTAGCAAAAGGAGGTTTTGCTATGCTTGATTTTTTCAGATTTTTATTCAGGTGTTTTATGACACTGACAATAACATTTTCCTCTGTGTTTTCACCTGCAGTTGTTGTTCCTCCGAGTGAAAACCTTGACTTTGATGTGCTTGAATACCCTCAGGAAGCGGTTAAAACTCTTGAAGAGTGGAGTAATATCAATGGCAGAGAAATCACTGCAGAAACACTTAAAGCCCGTGCTGATTCAGAACCCGAACTTTATGTCGGTTGTCAGGGTTATGAAGATGTGAACGGTATTATCATCTCACCCTATTACACCGCAAAAATCGGTGACACAGATATCCCCGTTTACGCATCAACAGTTTTTCTTGGTGAAACACAGTATGGTGAGCTTCATTCGTTTTCAGAAGTTTATTTTGATGTGGGTGACGATTTCACTTTTAATATTGAGCTTATCTCCGATGATTTCACAATTAAAAACGCAATATGTCTGCCTGAAAGCCTTAATGTCAAAGCAAAATGCGAAAAAGGTGTTATGACAGCAAGTATCAATGACTTCGGAATTTACACCTTCCTTTTTAACAATGCATCACAAGAATGTGCTTATACCCTTTTTGTCAGAGAGCGTGTTGATGAGGAAGCAGAAATTGCAAAATATAAAGAGCAATATGGCGAAGAAAACGTTTTTGTTGTTGAAAGCGGATTAATTGAAACACCTTATGCATGTTTCACTCAGGATAATTATGTTGTTTATCTTAAGCAAGGAGCCTATGTTCTTGCTCAACACGCTTATGACATTATGAGCGAAAAAGATGAAAACAACTGCATTGAGCCTGATGCACCCGGCCTTAATTCTTTTGGTCTTACACGATTCCCGTTTGTGAATTTTTATAAATGCGATAACATCAAATTTGTGGGCAGAGGTGTACTTGACCTGACAGCTCTTGACCGCAGAGAACGCAGAGGTGTTGTATTTACCGAATGTAGCAATATTGAAGTTGAGGGCATTAAAATTGTCAACTCACCAGAATGGTCATTTATCAGTTATCGCTGTAAAAACATTAAAATTAAAGATGTTGATATTTTCGGTTACAGACAAAATTCAGATGCTTTTGCAATATGCAACACTCAGAACGGACTGATTGAAAGATGCTTCGCCAGAAGCGGCGATGACTTGTTTGATGTTAAAGCTCTCGGTGCACCTGAGGGTGAAGGAAGCAAAAACATCACGTTCACCGACTGCGTTGCATGGGGCGGCAAAGCAAGATGTTACGGCATTCACGGTGAAGTCAACAGACCGATTCGCAACATCACATTTAAAGACAGCGCAGTTATCTGCCGTGACGCAACCTGGAATAATAACAGAGTTGCATCCCTTGCAGTTGTTGTTGAACTTGCAGACGGCAGCATTAACGGTGTAACCTTTGACAACATTGAAATATTCCGTGATGACGGCCGTGCTATGGCCTGCGTTATATTTACAGAAGAAATCGGCGATATGGACACTGTGCCGATATATAACTTCACCGCTGACAATATCGTATTTAAAAATATAACATATAACGCAGCGATGAAATCAAAATTTTCAGCTGCCAATGAAACAAACACTATGAATGTCACTGTTGAAAATGTCAGATTTAAAAACTACTCATCCGATAAAAATAAATGGTTGATGTTTGAAAGTGATGAATTTGTGAATGTAACATATAAATAAACAAAACTAAAGGGACTATTCAGATGAATAGTCCCTTTAAAATTACGCTTTCATTTCATCAATAATTTTATTGACAAGCTCCGGATAATCAGTAATGATTCCATCAACGCCCATTTTAATCAATCGACGTATATCACTTTCTTTATTGACGGTCCACGGATTAACTTCTATACCCATAGAGTGAGCCTTTTTAACATAAGACGGGGTAACAACTGAGAAATGAGGATGCAGCGCTGACACACCTAAGCCCTTGGCAAATCTTGCAGCTGTGAAAATTATCTTTACAAAAATCTTGTCTTTAGGGCTATACAAAAAAGCTGTTTTACACTTTTTATCGATTTTTTTCGATTCCAAAAGCATTTTTGCGCTGAATGAAGAAATAAGAAGTTTATCAAAAAGACCGTGAGCCTTAACAGCTTCAATAGTCTTATGAACAACTGTCATATCATTTTCTTTGCTTGGCTTTATTTCTATATTCATAACCTCAACATCATCACTCTCACAAAGAGTAAGAAATTCATCTAATGTAGGGATTTTTGTACCTTTGAAATCATCACCAAAATATCCGCCGAAATCAAACTCAAGTAACTCATCAAGAGTCATTGAGGTGATTGTTCCGTGACCATCTGAAGTTTCTTCAATCTCATAATCGTGGCAAAGAACGGGAACACCATCAGCTGTGAGGTGAACATCAGTTTCAAAACCGTCAACACCAATTTCAAGACCTTTTTCAAAAGCAGGCATTGTATTTTGCGGCGCAACCTTACAGGCTCCGCGATGGGCGATAACCTTGACTGACATATAAACAGTCCTTTCTATAAAACTTTATCATATACAGAATACCCTAATTCTGTAAAATAGTCAATATCAAAAGGAAAACACTCCGCATTAAGCGGAGTGCCGATGAAAAACAAAATATTATGTTAATATAATTATGCTTCTTCCTTCATCTTTGCAAAACACTCGCTGCAATAAACAGGACGATCCTCACGGGGACGGAAAGGAACCTTAGCTACAGCACCGCATGATGCACATGTTGCTTCAAAAAGCTCACGCTCACCACGAGCAGCATTTTTACGAGCGTCACGGCAAGCCTTACAACGCTGGGGCTCGTTTACAAAACCTTTCTCTGCATAAAATTCCTGTTCTCCGGCTGTGAAAACAAATTCGTTGCCGCACTCCTTACAGATGAGTGACTTGTCTTCGTACATAGTGATATACCTCGTTTCTTTTTTTCGACCCAGAGGGGAGTTGCACCCCATCATATACAAACTATAATATCCTACTACGGATGGGTCATACATTCCTTGCTGCCTTAATTTTCTTTCTCGCGCGTGATAATGCGTTGTCAACAGACTTTCGGCTTACATTAAGCTCGACAGCAATCTCGTCATAACTGTCACCTGCAATATGGCGCATCAGAACACCATATTCAATATCAGTAAGCTCATTATTGATGCAATTTGTGATTTGTTCCATTTCTTCAGCCATAAAAACAACCCTCTCAGGATCATGAGGATTGAAACCCGTAAGCTCAATCTCATCAAGAGGAACATAGCTGTTAAGAGGGCTATGTTTTTTTCTTGTTTGTTTGCGGACAGCATCAGCGATACTGTTAGCAACACAAGCCTCAGCAAATGTAGAAAACTTGATGTCTTTTTGACTGTCAAAACCAAAAACTGCCCTGACAACACCCAGAAGACCCTCCTGGATAAGGTCATTCCTGGTCAACGCACCGGGATTGGAAAACTTACTCGCCTGAGCCTCAACACAAGGCATCAGACCTTTGATTAAAACAGACATCGCCTGTTCATCACCTGTGACGGCAGCCCTCACAAGCTCATTATCGTTATGGTAATGAAGCATCAGGACACCTCACAGACAACAAGTTACATAGTGATGATATAATAAATCAAGAATAAAGTCAACACAGGCAAAGAAAGTTTTACCTTAATCACAAATAACCTGCTGTTTTTTTGTATATAATTCATAGTTTATTTAGACATTTTTTGTTAATCGTTTTGCTAAATGCACTTTTTTCAGGTGTTTTTTTATCTGTAATAAACATAAATGTTGAATTTAACAAAAAAATGGTTTACAATAGTATATATGTATATATCATTGGAGTTGATTATATGACAAATCACGGATTTATAAAAATCGCCTCCGTCAGCCCCAAGGTTACGGTTGCCAATCCTCAAAAAAACATCACTCAGGCTCTGACACTTATTAAAAAAGCATCATCTGACGGATGTCAGTTTGTATGTCTGCCTGAGCTTTTTATCTCGGCATATACCTGTGGTGATTTATTTTTTAACCACACCCTTATTGCCGAAAGCGAAAAGGCACTCGGCTGCCTTATAAAAGAAACCTCATCATTAAATACGGTTATTATGGTTGGTTTGCCTGTTGCTGTAGGTGACTGTTTATATAACTGCGCCGCAATCATTCAAGGAGGACACATTCTCGGTGTTGTTCCCAAAATGTATTTAGCTGAAAATGGTGGATTTAATGAAAAGAAACAGTTTTCATCAGGCTATGACTGTGATAAAACTGAAATCACCCTTTGCGGTGAAAAAGTTCCTTTCGGCAACCTCTTGTTTGATGTCGGCAACGAGTTTTCTTTTGGCGTAGAAATTTGTGAAGATTTATGGGTTCCTGTTTCTCCGTCATCCATTATGTCGCTTAACGGAGCAAGTGTTATTTTTAACCTTGCTGCAAGTAACGAAGTGCTCACAAAAGATGAAATCAGAAAAAATCTTGTCTGCCAACAGAGCGCCAAGTGTGTATGCGCTTATGTTATGACC
>JAZRME010000277.1:0-8973 GCA_045647325.1 Acutalibacteraceae bacterium
CACAAACGGTTAGCCTGCGCTTCGTCAGGGGCTATAACAACAGCAACCCTCGGGCTGAATTGTTCACAAAGTGAGCTTATTATGTGAGCCTTGTGAATCTGTGTCAGACCAAGCACACCCAAGGGTAATCTGTCAGAGTATATGTTTTTTGTAAGAGTCTGATATTCGCTTGTGCCTTTTAAGGCTTTAGAAAAAAAGGACATTAAAATCTCCTATACGGGAATTCCGCAATCAGCCATATCCGCTTTAAGACGGTCAAAATCTCTGTCTTTAAAACAATGAGCAGACATACCTGATCTGTGAGCTGCTTCAATATTGGCAGGGGAGTCATCTATAAAAAAACATTCCTCCGCCTTTAATGAATATGTGTCAAATAAAATTTTATATATTCTCTCGTCAGGTTTTATTATTCCGTAATCGGCTGAAACAATAAGACCTGAAAACTTTTTGCCCGAAGGTACTTTTTCGGGCAGAAAGTCATGAAGCCACTTAGCGCAGTTTGACAGCACATAAAGTTTATATCCGTTATCATAAAGAGAGTCAACAATTTTTGTCATCTCTTTAAGAGGGGGCATCTGCACCTCTCTGTCGATGATCATACTGCGCACTTTCTGGTGAATTTCACAAGGCAGACTCTCGAGCATTTTATCAACAGCTTCGTCAACATCAAGCTCACCTGAGTCCATCATCTTCCACTCTTTGCTGTGAAATGTTGCTTTTGCAACCATATCATGCATTTCGGGCGGAATATTATCTCTGAGCATTCTTTCTTCATTAAAATCAATGAGAACACCGCCCAGGTCAAAAACTATATTTTTTATAGCCATAATTATTCTTTGATTTCAGCGCTCCAGCTGAAGCTGAATGATTCACCTGCGCCGACTTTCTGAATAGCTCTCTTCTGTGAAAAATCATCTGTTTTTTCTTTGAAATCGTTTACGCCGTACCAGGGCTCAATGCATACATACGGTGCGCCGGGTTTTGCCCAAAGACCAAGGAAAGGACAATCACCGAAAGTGAACTCAACATCACCGGGAAGATTTTTGCCTTTAAGAGTGCATTTTGTTGACTTGAGGTTAGAAAGCACGTGAGCATCGGCATCAAAGATATTTTTGGTGATTGTAAAAATCTTGCCGTCAATGGGAGAGGGGAAATGCTTTTTGATAATAACAGCGTCCTCGTCAATCATTTCGTTGATAACTTCGTCTTCAACTGTGTCAAACTCAAGAATGTCATCAAGCTCACAGTTAAATCCGGGATGAGCACCGATTGAGAAATACATATTGCCTTCACCCTCATGGCTGATTGTGTGGGTAACGGTAAGCTTTTTGCCGTCAAGTCTGTATTCAATATCAAAAATATATCTGTAAGGATAAACCTTAAGAGTGTCATCGTTATATTTCTGAGTTAAAACAAAATAATTATCGCCCTGCTCTTTAAGCTCAAAATCTCTTTTTCTTGCGATACCGTGACGGAACATTTCATATTCCTTGCCGTCAACATAGTATTTGTTCTGATGTAATGTGCCTACAATGGGGAAAAGGACAGGTGACTGACCGTACCATACATCAGGATTTCCCTGCCAGAGATATTCAAAACCGCTGTCAAGAGATTTGATTGATGAAAGCTCAGCGCCGTGAGCCTTGACACTTACGGATAATTTATCATTTTTTACTTCGAAATTCATAAAATCACTCCTAAAAATTGTTAAAAAAATTATACCATATATATGTATTAAAAATCAATAACTTTTCATACCCGGCTGACCATAAAAAAGCAGCAGGATGCTTTTGTTATATTTTTTGTGTTGCTAAATAAAAATAGTATTGAGGAGTGATTTTATGTTAGTAACAAATATCAACAAAAAGCAACTTGCTGTCAGCGTAGCTATACCTGTTCTGGTCGGGGGACTTGCAGCTGCAATCAATTTTAACGGTTTCGGAGAGTTTCAGTCGCTTAATCAACCGATGCTTACACCGCCGCCGTGGGTGTTTTCAGTTGTGTGGACAATTCTTTATGCCCTTATGGGTCTGTCTTTTTATCTTGTGTATAAAAGTGACAACAAAAATAAAGGTCTTGCTTATTCTTTTTATTTTGCTCAGTTGTTTGTTAATTTTGTCTGGAGTCTGATTTTTTTTACCTTCAACAACTACTCCGTGTCTCTTGTTGCTATAACAATTTTGCTTATTCTGATTGCCGGAATGATTATCACTTTTTATCCCATAAACAAAAAATCGGCTTATTTACAGCTTCCGTATCTGCTCTGGGTATGCTTTGCAACCTATCTGAATTGGCAAATTTTTATTTTAAATTAATAATATACAAAAAACTGCATATTTATTAACAAATATGCAGTAAAAATGAATAAATATACTTTTAGCCACTTGACATTTTCATAAAATGATGTATAATTACCTGCATAGTTTATTTGTGGAGGTATTTCTTTGTATAAGGTTTTTATCGACGGAAAGGCAGGAACAACCGGTTTAAGAATCTTTGACCGTCTTTCTGTAAGAGATGATATTGAGTTAATTACATTAAGTGAGGATGAGCGCAAAAGCCCCGATGCCAGAAAACGAGCAATAAACTCCTCTGACATCACTTTTTTGTGTCTTCCGGATGATGCAGCGAGAGAATCTGTTTCTTTTGTTGAAAATCCAGATGTCCGAATTCTTGATACCTCTACAGCTCACCGTACCGACGCTGATTGGAGTTACGGCTTCCCCGAGCTTTCTGAAGCTCACCGTGAAAATATTGCTAAAGGAAAAAGAGTTGCTGTTCCCGGCTGTCATGCCAGCGGATTTATAGCTCTTGTTTACCCCCTTGTCAAAGAGGGAATTATCTCTCCCGATTACCCCTTGAGCAGCTTTTCTGTTACGGGTTACAGCGGAGGCGGTAAGCAGATGATAGCTGATTATGAAAATGCTGACAGACCTTATGAGTTTAATGCACCTCGTCAGTATGCAACAGCTCAGAGCCATAAACATCTTAAAGAGATGAAGGCAGTTACAGGCATTTCAAAAGCTCCTGTTTTCAGCCCTGTTGTCGCTTCATTTTACAGCGGTATGGAAGTTACTGTGCCTCTTTATCCTGAGCTTTTCAAAAAGAGTTGCTCACCTGAAGAGATTGCTGAGATTTTTGATTCTTACTATAATTCTTCAGAATTGGTTAAGAGCGCAGGTTTTATTGGTGAAAATCAATTTGTCAGCGCTTTACAGTTAGGCGGTAAAGACTCTATGGAGGTTGCCGTCAGAGGTAACAGTGAGAGAATGATTCTCACAGCAGTTTATGATAATTTAGGCAAGGGTGCATCAGGTGCTGCCCTGCAGTGTATGAATATTATGCTTGGTCTGGATGAAACAACAGGACTTGAGCTTTAATGAGAGGAAATATTATGGATTTTGTAAAGGGTGGCGTTTGCGCCGCAAAAGGATTTAAAGCGTCGGGTATTCATTGTGGTATCCGTAAAAATAAAACAAAAAAAGACCTTGCTCTCATCGTGTCTGATGTCAGAGCAAGTGCAGCAGCCGTTTACACTTCAAACCTTGTAAAGGGTGCACCTATTTATGTTACTAAAAATAATATTGCTGACGGTAAGGCTATGGCTGTTATCTGCAACTCAGGTAACGCTAATACCTGCAACTCCAACGGTATCGAGATAGCTGAAGCTATGTGTGATCTTGTTGAAACCTATGCAGGTATCAGCTCAGATGATGTTGTTGTCGCTTCAACAGGTGTTATCGGTCAGCCTCTTGATATTACTCCGATTAAAAACGGAATGCAGGAATTGGTTGATTCACTTAATTATAATGGCAGCGCTGATGCTGCAAATGCGATTATGACAACTGATACCGTGCTTAAAGAGATTGCTGTTGAGTTTGAAATTGACGGCAAAAAATGCACAATGGGCGGTATCGCAAAAGGTTCAGGCATGATTCACCCCAATCTTGCAACTATGCTTGTGTTTATCACTACCGATGCCGCAATAAGCGCTGAAATGCTTAATAAAGCTCTTAAAAACGATGTTGCCGATACTTTTAATATGGTAAGTGTTGATGGCGACACTTCAACAAACGATATGGTTACGGTTCTTGCAAACGGACTTGCTCAGAACAACGAGATCACTTCCGAGGGCGAAGCTTTCTCAACATTTTGCAAGGCTTTAGGTGAGGTTAACGCTCATCTTTGCCGTGAAATAGCCAAAGACGGTGAAGGTGCAACAAAACTTCTCGAATGTAAAGTTTTCGGAGCAAAAGATAAGTCAACAGCAAGAACAGTTGCTAAAAGTGTAGTTTGCTCAAGCCTTGTTAAGGCTGCTATGTTTGGCGCTGACGCCAACTGGGGACGAATTCTTTGCGCTATCGGTTACAGCGGTGCCGATGTTGATATTAACAAAATTGACGTTTCATTCAAGTCAGAAGCAGGAGAAATCCCTGTTTGTAAAGACGGTATGGGTATCGACTTCAGCGAAGAGATTGCTAAAGAAATTCTTCTTAAAGATGAGATTCAGGTTATCATTCAGCTTAACAGCGGTGATGATTTTGCTGTGGCAAGAGGTTGCGATCTTACTTATGACTACGTTAAAATCAACGGAGATTACAGAACTTAAAAGGTGACGGAAAATATGGATTTTTCAAATGCAGACAGGGCGCAGGTGCTTGTTCAGGCGCTCCCTTATATTAAAAAATACACAGGCAAAGTATGTGTTATCAAATACGGCGGCAACGCTATGATAAATGAAACTCTCAAACAGGCAGTTATGCGTGATATGGTGCTTCTTAATCTTGTAGGTGTCAAGGTTGTGCTTGTTCACGGTGGCGGCCCTGAGATTTCTTCTATGCTTAACAAAATCGGCAAAAAGAGTGAGTTTATCAACGGTTTGCGTGTAACTGACGATGAAACAATTGATATTGTTCAGATGGTTCTGGCAGGTAAGGTCAATAAAGATCTTGTTGCGCTTATTAATCAGGCCGGCGGTAATGCTATAGGTCTCAGCGGTATTGACGGCAAAATGATTCAGGCTACCTGCAAGGATGAAGCTCTGGGTTATGTAGGTGAAATCAGATATATCGACCCTCAGCCCATTCACGATGTGCTTGACAGGGGATATATTCCTGTTATTTCAACCGTAGGATGCGATAATGACTGTAACACATATAATGTCAACGCTGATACTGCTGCTGCTAAAATAGCGGCTGCGCTTAATGCTGAGACACTTATTTCAATGTCTGACATTCCCGGTCTTCTTCGTGATGTCAATGACCCTGATTCTCTTATTCCTGCTGTTGACATCAAAGAGGTTCCTCAGCTTGTTGAGAGTGGTATTATCAGCGGCGGTATGATTCCTAAAGTGGAATGTTGCACAGACGCTCTTAAAGACGGTGTCGGCAGAGTGTTTATCATTGACGGAAGAGTTGAACATTCAATTATTATTGAAATGCTCACCGATGAAGGTATCGGCACAATGTTTACCAATAAAAAAGGTGTAAGAAATAATTACACTGTTTTTTCAGATTAAGGAGCGTTTAAAATGGATATTTTTTCCATAGATAAAGAATATATAGCAAATACATACGGCAGACTTGATGTTGCTTTCAAAAACGGAAAAGGTTCTGTTCTCACAGATTATAACGGTAAGGAATATATCGACCTGGGCAGCGGTATTGCTGTAACATCTTTCGGAATTGCTGATGATGTGTGGGTTGATGCTGTTGTGAAGCAGTTAAATTCGGTTCAGCACGTGTCAAACTATTATTACACACAGCCCCAGGCTGAATTGGCTCAGCTTCTTTGTGAAAAGACCGGTATGAAAAAGGTCTTTTTCGGAAATTCCGGTGCTGAAGCAAATGAATGTGCAATAAAAGTTGCCCGTAAATACGGCAACAGCGTAATGGGATTTGAAAATCCTGTTATTATCACTCTTAAAAACAGTTTTCACGGCAGAACGGTTACTACTCTTACTGCTACCGGTCAGGATGTTTTTCATAAAGACTTCGGTCCTTTTACACCCGGTTTTGTATATGCTCAGGCTAATGATAAAGACGAGCTTGTAAATCTTGTTGAATCAAACGACTGTTGCGCTGTTATGATGGAACTTATTCAGGGCGAGGGCGGTGTTATGGCTCTTGACAGTGATTATGTTCAGTTTGTCCGTGAAATTTGTGATAAAAACAATATGCTTCTCATTATTGATGAGGTTCAGACAGGTAACGGCAGAACAGGTGAGCTTTTCGCTTTTATAAACTATGGTGTTAGACCTGATGTGTTTACAACAGCTAAAGGTCTCGGCGGCGGTTTGCCGATAGGTGCCTGCGTTATGAGTGAAAAGGTTCAGGATATCCTCAAAGCAGGGGATCACGGTTCAACCTTCGGAGGTAACCCTGTCTGCGCTGCCGGTGCATTAAGTATTATGCAAAGACTTGACAAAGAGCTGCTTGAGAGTGTAAAATCGAAGAGTGAATACATTATTTCACAGCTTGAGGGTGCAGACGGTGTTGAATCTGTCAGCGGTATGGGACTTATGCTTGGCATAAAAACAAAAAAAGATGCCAAAGTTATCCTTAAAGAGTGCCTCGAAAAAGGTGTTCTCGTGCTTACAGCCAAAGATAAGGTGCGTCTTGTTCCTGCGCTGAATATTCCGATGTCTGAACTTAAAAAGGCGCTTGATATTCTTAAAGAAGTAATTGCTCAATAAAATGAGGTGTCGTTATGAAAAAAGAACCCGATAAAATGCATGGACTCACATTACCTTGGTTGATTATTGCTATATCATCAATGGTTATGTTTATGGCCTTTCTCGTTTCTATGTTTTACGAGTTTTACACAGCTGTGTTTTTTGCTGTGTGGATGTGGATAATTGCCGGTTCTCTTTTTATAGACGGTATAGCTAAACGCAAAGAAAACAAGCTCAACGGCAATATCACTCTTATAATGGGTGTTCTTGCAGTGATAGCCGGTGTTTTTGTTATTGCTTTATAAGTTTTTTGTTGTATTTTCTGCGAGTTGTGTCACTTCGACATAACTCGCTTTTTGTTTTTTGTGCATAATGTAGAAATGTGAATGAAATTCACAAAATAATTGAAATTCTGTTGACATACTCATTTTTCAATGCTAATATATGTGTGAATTAAATTCACAGGAGGAATAAAAATGAAAAATACAATTAAAGTTATGTTAGCCGAAAGCAATACAGAGTTTTCGCAAAAATGTGCAAGGGTTTTAGCCTCATACGGATATGATGTAACCCTGGTAGAAAAAGACGGAACTCAGGTCATCTCAAAAGTCAAGGTGAATACGCCGGATATTCTGATTATGGATGCTTTTATGCTTCATATTGACGCTCTCGGAGTTATGAAACAGCTCAATGATGCCCATCTTAAAAACAAACCGTTGATTGTTGTTATGTCAGGGGTTGATAATCCGAAGTTTGAAAAAGAGATTTTATCAAATGGTGCTGATTATTATTTTCTTAAACCTTTTGATATTGAAATTATGGCGCAGCGGCTTATGCAGATGAGCCAATGGAGCGGTGAAAGTAAAGCTGAATCTAACATAGAAATAATTATTTCAGATATTATGCATCAGATTGGTGTACCTGCACATATAAAAGGTTACAAGTATCTAAGATATGCTATAATTCTTTCAATTGATAATCCCGATATGATAAGCTCTGTTACCAAAACACTTTATCCGGAGGTTGCCAAAAAGTTTGTCACAACAGCCTCAAGGGTTGAAAGAGCTATACGACACGCCATTGAAGTTGCGTGGGACAGAGGAGACGTTGATGTTCTTTCATCATATTTCGGTTATACAATTCAATCCTCAAGAGGGAAGCCTACTAATTCAGAATTTATTGCCATGATTGCCGACAAACTCAGGCTCAATCTTCAGGCTTCTTAAAAAATGTTTAAAAAATGTCTAAAAATCAAAAAAAACTGTTGCATTTTGTGAAAGAGTGTGTTAAAATAGCTGTTGCGTAATAGAGACCGAAAGAGGTGAAAATCATGAAGGAAGGAATTCATCCTAAGTATGATACAGTAAACGTGCGTTGTGCATGTGGTAATGTTATCGAAACTCGTTCAACAAAAGGCGATATGCGTGTTGATATTTGCTCAGCTTGCCACCCATTCTTTACAGGTAAGCAGAAGCTTGTTGATACAGGTGGACGTGTTGACAGATTCAAGAAGCGTTATAATCTTGATAAATAATTATGAAGCGGAACATTTAATGTGTTCCGCTGAATTTTTTTAGGTGGGTTTTATGGAATATAAGACTATCGAAAAAGAATCCTGTGACGAATTTATTGAAAAAAAGTCCCGTTTTATCGGATACATCAAGCCCGTCACAACCAAAGAAGAGGCTGTTGATTTTATCAACACCATCAAATCAAAGCATTGGGATGCTACTCACAATGTGTACGCTTATGTTTTGCGTGACGGTCAGACCCGTCGCTATTCCGATGATGGTGAACCTCAGGGAACTGCAGGCATACCTGTTCTTGATGTTTTGATAAAAGAGAATGTTGTTGATTGCGTGGTTGTTGCTACCCGCTATTTCGGAGGGATTCTTTTAGGCGGCGGAGGGCTTGTCAGAGCTTACTCCCATACAGCTAAAATAGCTGTCGATGCCGGGGGAATTATAACAATGCGCCTTTGCAGTCTGATGAGTGTCAGATGTGATTATAATTTTTACGGCAGATTAAATTCTCTGATTCCCGAGTTTGGCGGAGTTATAGACGACACCGTTTTTGAAGAGGATGTAAAAATAAAATTCCATCTTCCGTCAGATATTGAAGGTGAATTTAATGCAAAACTTATTGATTCAAGCTTTGGTAAGGTATCCGCTGAAAAAACAGGTGAAATTTTTTGTAAAATATAGAGGTATTTTAACTTTTATAACGTATAAGATATTCAGAAGCGATTTAAAGGAGTGAATTTATGTCTAAATCAATCAGAGAAATTACTTGCGAATCAG
>JAZRME010000278.1:0-2025 GCA_045647325.1 Acutalibacteraceae bacterium
GCCTGCTCGATACATAACGATTATATATTATTTAACTATGAGGAAATGTAAAAAAGAAAAGTGAGTATTCACTTGTGTAATGAATACTCACTATGGTCCGAGTGACGGGACTTGAACCCATGGCCTCTTGGTCCCGAACCAAGCGCGATACCAAACTTCGCCACACCCGGAAGTGCATACAATTATACAATATAGATACGGCAAAATCAAGCTTTATTTTAAATTATTTTATTTCGGCTGATAAGTTGCGTTAAATGATGATTTTGTAAAAACACAGGTGCTTTAAAATTGCAGTTGTGTTGTCGGTGATATGATGTACGCAAGATATAGTATATGCATAAAAGTTATTCATTTTTTTATGTTTTTTTTGCCAAAACTATTGTATTTTTTGTTTTTAGATAGTATAATTCATTTGAAAGTAGGTTAAAAGGGGCGAAGTGCACCCTTCGGTGCATTTTGTTATTGAAAGCGGTATTAACGTTGTGCCGTTTTCATCCTGAACCATCTTTACAATGAAAAGGAGGAAAAATCATGACAAAACTTACTTCAATCTTCATGGCAATTGTTATGCTCATTATGACTTCGTTCATTCCCGGCTTTGTTATGCCCGGAACCGATACAATGTCAGTTAATGAGTGGTTGGGAGAAGTTAACGAAGCTTTCGGTCTTAACGTTCTTCAGGGTATCACAGGTTCATCTGACCTTGAAATCGCTGAGGTCTGGGGTGTTATTGTTGACTATGACAGCTCTGAGCTTGATCTCGACGCTAATGTTTCTGCAGATTTTGTAGCCACAACACTTGTTAATGTAGCAGGTCTTGAGGCAACAACTGAAGAGCTTCTCGCTGTTCAGATCAGAAATGCTGACGATCTTCCCACTTACGATAAAGTCGCTATTGCTGTTGCAAAGGGCGTTATCGAAGTTGATGCACTTGGCATGGTACCCACTTACGCTATGGATGAAGCTGACGCAATGGCAGCTCTTAGCGTAGCAAAAGACCTTTGGAGAAACCGTAGCTTTGACGGTGAAGAAAGTGTAGTTGACTATGTTGACGGCGTTAAAGAAGTTGACGCTGACTTCACAGCAGACGGCAATGTTCTTACTTTCTCAGAAGAAACTGATCTCGTTGAGGGTGATGTTTTTGTTGCAGGCAACGAAGCTTTTGTGGCTGATGTTGTTGAAGGCAACACAGTTGTTACATCTGAGGTTGACGTCAAAGAGGTTATTGACACTGTTGACTACGAGGGTTCTTTCAGCCCCGTTCTTCAGACAGCCGCTATCACAGACGGTAACGGTGAAGTTATCAGCGAGGGCGCTGATCTTGCAGGTCTTGACGGTTTTGATCTTAAAAAAGAGATCAACGAAATTCTCAGAGATGCTAACCTTATCCAGTCACTTGCTAACATCAGCTTTTCAGTTGGTGGCTTCAAGGTAAAAGTTAAGGTTACAGGCACAGATTCTCTCTACATCAGCATCGGCAAATCACTTGCTGACGGTCACGTAAATGTTCTTAAAGAGTATGAACTTTCAGACCTTAAAATCGATGCTAAATTTGATGCAGACATCAAATCTCTCAAGTTCAATGAAGTATATCTTACTTCAACTTATGACCTTGTAGATACAACAACATTCAGCGGTTCATACACAGCTTCTCTTGTTGAAAGAGAGCTTGGCGAGGGCGCAGATGCTGTTACATTCCTTGACAGAGTTAAGGATGGTCTCTTTGATGTTGCTGAAGGCGAAACAAAGATCGATATCGCAAAGTTTGATATTCCTATCGGAAACACATCTCTCACAATCGGTCTTAACTTCTCACTTGTTATCGGTGTTGATGGTTACATCAAGTTCATCGTAACATCAGAAAACGAAACAGGTATTGAAATCATTAACAATAAGGCAAGAATTATCTACGAAGAAGAAGTTGTCGATAACAGAATCGATGCTTACGGTAACTTCTCAATCTGCCTTGGCTTCGGTGTTGGCTTCGGTATCCTTGGTATCGACATCATTGACGCTCGCGTTATC
>JAZRME010000279.1:0-4833 GCA_045647325.1 Acutalibacteraceae bacterium
TATTGTTATTTTCAATTAAATCCTGCATCAACTATGTCACCTCCGTATTTAAATCTGTTTATATTTATTTTGTCGGATACACCAGTTTTTCTTCATTCCAATCTTTAAGAACGGGAATCATTTGCATAGCTTCCTGCTTTGCTTCTTCAAGATTGTGGTCACGGTAATTACCGCATTCAACTTCACTTGAGCCGGGAATTTCACCTTCATAAGCAGCAATAAAATCAAATGTCTGCTGAATAAGTCTGATTGCTTCAGACTTGGATACCGAATCTCTTGTTAAAAAATAAAATCCAGTTCTGCATCCCATAGGACCAAAATAAATAATTTTATCAGAAAACTCGCTGTTTCTTACAAAAGTTGCAAAAAGATGTTCTATTGTGTGCATGGCTCCATTGTTCATAACAATTTCTTTATTAGGCAATCTCATTCTTATATCATAAGTTATTACATCGCCATCAACACGGGATGTGTATATACCTTTAGGGAGAATTGTATGGTCAATTTCAAAACTTGCAATTTTTTTCATATCAAATACCTCAATTTAAAATTTTATTGTTAAAAAGATTTTTTACTGCTTTTTTTAATTCAGGATAATTGGTAAGCTCAAAATCCTGTTCAAGAAGTTTTAAAGCAAATGCATTTGCTTCTTTAAGTGTAAATGTGTCGGTCAGCATGGCAATTTTTAATTCAGGCAAACCATGTTGCTTATCTCCGAAAAAGTCACCCGGACCTCTTAAAGCAAGATCTTCATCTGCTATTTTAAAGCCGTCACTTGTATCTTTCATAATTTTCATTCGCTTCATGGCATTATTACCACGGGCATCAGAAATGAGAATGCATGTTGATTTATATTTGCCTCTGCCGATTCTTCCTCTTAGCTGATGAAGCTGAGATAAGCCGAACCGCTCTGAATTTTCTATAATCATAATAACTGCATTAGGAACATCTACGCCGACTTCGATAACTGTAGTTGATACAAGAAGCTGAATATTGCCCTTAACAAACTCTGCCATAACAGCCTCTTTGTCTTTGGATTTCATTTTGCCATGAAGTAAACCGACAGAAAAATCACAAAATTCGTTTTTTGCTATGTCTTCAGCATATTTTTTTGCAGCAGCAAGGGAGTCATCGTCATTGTCATCAACCAAAGGGCAGATAATATAACCTTGTCTGCCTTCGTTAAGATGTTGCTTTACATAATTATAAGCCCTGTTCCTTTTCTCAGAGGTGATAGAATATGTTTCGATCTGCTGTCTTCCGGGAGGAAGCTCATCAAGAATTGAAATATCAAGATCACCAAAAATCATAAGAGCAAGTGTTCTGGGGATTGGTGTTGCCGACATAACAAAAGTATGTGGGAACAAACCTTTGTCAAAAAGTGCATCACGTTGTCTAACGCCAAAACGATGTTGCTCATCTGTTATAACAAGACCGATATTATCAAACTTTACATCATCCTGAATTAAAGCGTGAGTGCCGATAATTACATCTGTTTCACCTTTTGAAAGTCTGTTTTTTGCATCTCTTTTTTCTTTTGCGGTCATAGCGCCTGTCAAAAGATCAACATTAAAATTGAATGGTCTTAAGAAAGATGAGATTGTGTTAAAGTGCTGTTTTGCAAGAATTTCTGTCGGCGCCATAAATGCAGCCTGATAACCGCTTTTAATTATGTTATAAATTATTGCAGCTGCAACGAGCGTTTTACCGGAACCGACATCACCTTGCAGAAGTCTGTTCATACAAAATCCTGATTGCATCTGAGCGACGCATTCATTGACTGCTTTTTTCTGAGCATTTGTAGGCGTGAAGGGGAGGGTTCTGAAAAATTCTTCTGTAAAATCACCTTTCAAAACAATGCTGGTTTTTTCTTTACTGTTGCCTTTTAACTTCATTAATCCAAGTTGAAGCACAAACAATTCTTCAAACACGAGGCGTCGTTTGGCCTCTGAAAGGAAGTCTTCATTAGTAGGAAAATGTATTTCTCTGATAGCCTTGTTAATATCCATAAGGCAAAGGCTGTCTCTGATTTCTGCAGGTATGATTTCGTTTAAAATATTATTGTTTTGCGCAAAAACAGAGAGAATTAATTTTGAAAGATATTTAGAATTAATACCTCGTGTCTGTGGATAAATAGGTGAAATATCTTTTGTTTTGTTAACTTCGCTTATTTCTGAAACTGTAATTTCTTTTGAGTATAAGTTACCTGAAATTTTACCGTAAAAGTAGTATTCTTTACCTTGTTCAATACTTTGAGCAAGGTATTTATTATTAAATATTGTAATCCTGATCAAGTCAGTTCCGTCAGTAGCTTCAGTTTTGAAAATAGTCATTCCTTGCCTGATTTTTGCTCCTTTTGCGGCTTTGCCGACTATAGCTTTAATACAGCAGGTTTCACCGGGAACAGCTTGTGATATAGTTAAAAAATTGCTCCATTTACGATAGTTTCTCGGATAATGGTGCAATAAATCACCTACGGTGAAAATGTCGAGCTTATTTAATAAAGCTGCTCTTTTTTCACCGACACCTTTGAGATATTTTATGTTGGTGTTTTGATCAATCATTTACACTCTTCCATTTATCAATGTTGTTATAACAATCAGATACAATTGAAATATTAGATATTGCCATGCCTGAGTTTGAATTGATACTTGCACAACGATAAAGAATGGGGATAAAAGGTAATGTTGAGTTAAATTTATTTACAAACTCTTCAATACCGATTAAACCGTTTTTGTAATCGCTGTAAACAGACTCAATTTCGTTTTCAGAAGATATTCCTATTGAAGCAGAGTTTCCGCTATCAAAAAATACTGATAAATCCAGGCTGTCTGTAAGCTTACATTCACCTAAATATAAATCATAACTTCCGTTTTTAACTGCTTTAACAAAATCTTCCTGTGAATACAACCGAAGATTTACAATAATATTAACTTTTTTAAGCTGATCTTTGATTTTTTGAGCAGCGCTGAGCTTGAACGGATTATCTTTATTAACAGCAAGACTGAATTCAAGAATTTTGCCTTCGGAGTATCTGAACTTGTATTGAGGGTTTATATTGTTGTAACCGATGGAATCAAGAATTGTATTTGCAAGAGTTTCATTATATTCAAAAGATAGTATATCAATATCTTTTAATTTATAATAATCAGGATGGAAAGGGGTATAAGCAGCTTTGGCATAACTGATAAAAGAATAATTAGCTATATCCTCTCTGTCAATTGCGTAGCTGATAGCTTTTTTTACATCACTATCCTGAAGCGCTTTGTTTTTAGGGTTGCATACAAGATAAACAATATTAGCAATATTATGCTTAGTACTTGCTCCGATATATTTTTGATATACTCCGTCAGAATATGAATCAATCAAAACGTTAGTATGCCCAAGAGAAAAAGTCGAAGCAGCAGCATCTTCATCAGTAGCAGCGATCAAACCGATGTTTTTATAAACAGGGGATTTCTTTGAAATATGGTTCTGATTAGCTGTCAGATAAAGCTCGTTATTTACACTTTCTGATAAAATATATCTTCCGCTACCTGTAGGTGTTTCTGTTTTGTTATCATTTTTAATTTCAGAACCGGTTTTGAATATCGGAAAAGTGAGCAATGAACATACGTCATCACTGTTTGAAGTAACATCAAATACTACTGTATAAGTTCCGGTTGAAACTGCACCGTTTATTTCTGTTAATGAACTTTTATATCTGTTTGATTTTTTCGCTGTTTCAAATGAAATAACAACATCATTGGCAGACATATTACTTGAATCTGAAAAAATTATATTATTATGGATGGTAACTGTGAGTTTATTATTATTAACTGAGTAACTTTCAGCTAAAAGGGGAACGGCTTTATATTCATTATTAACGCTGAACAATGAATCAAACATTAAAGAAGTAAGACTTTGATTTATTTCACTTCTGGCTGCAAACGGATCTAAAGAATCAGAAGAAATATATGGAAGATTCAGTCTTATTTCATCTTTGCTGATAATATTATCCTGTTGTTGAGTTGTTGTTATAGAATCGGCTGTTTCATCTATATATGAGTAATCAAAGCAACCTGTTAACGAAACAAACAATGATAACACGGTAAACAGAGCCGTGATTTTTACAAATAACTTCATATTAATCACCTGTTTTTTAAACTTTTGAAGTTTATAGTCCTGATTTCTTTGGTTAAATGTGTAGTATCATCCGTTTTGATGATACAAGCATTTATAAAGCAGGGGTTCTGTGATGTTTTAAATCTCTGAGGCATTCCTGTTTTCAGGTGTTTTATTATAATTTCGCTTTCAACGCCTAAAACAGAATCTGAAGGCCCGCACATGCCTACATCTGTGATGTAACCTGATCTTTTTGGTAAAATTGAGCAATCGGCTGTCTGAACATGAGTATGGGTGCCGATGACTGCAGTTACTCTGCCGTCAAGATAAAAACCCAGAGCTCGTTTTTCACCTGTAGCTTCTGCGTGAAAATCGACAATTTTAATTTTGCAGTCAGCAATTTCTTCAAGAGCTTTGTCTGCTGCGTCAAAGGGATTTTCACTTCCGTTCATAAAAGCTTTACCGAGCAGATTAACTATACCGACTTTGACTCTGCCCATATCAATTTTGCCTACACCGTAACCGGGGTTTGAAGAATGAACATTGTAAGGTCTGATGACTCTGTCGCTGTCTTCAAAATAAGAATATATCTCGCCTCGTTTAAACGCATGATTACCCGTTGTTAAAAAATCAATTCCGTTTGAGAGAAGATAATCAGCTGAGAAGGGGGTGATACCGTTACCTTCGGCAGAATTTTCGCCGTTGGCGATACAGATATCAATGTTTTCG
>JAZRME010000280.1:0-5075 GCA_045647325.1 Acutalibacteraceae bacterium
AGAAGCTGCTTTGTTTCAGCATATTCTTTTTCTTTAGCGCTGATTGAATCTATTAGAGTGGTATAATTTTTTTCTGCAGCTTCAAGGTCAGCCTTAGCCTTATCTGACTCTGATTTAAGACCGGGAAGTGTAGCAGCAATAGCATCAATCTCAACCCTGTCTTTAGCCTGACTTTCGAGGAAATTGTTATAAAACTCTTTAGCCTTGAGATAGCCGTCAATTTCATTACCTGCATCATTGGCAAGAGCTTTTTGTGAATTATATCCTTCAAGAGCTGATTCATATTCCTCTTTCGCAGCCTGAAGTTCACCTTCGGCTGAAGCCACGCTGTTAGAAAGCTCTGTCTGAGATACAGCTATTTTATTATCTCCGTTTTTAATATATGAATCAATAACCTGAATTTTATCAAGAGCACTTTCAAGCTGCGCCGTTGTTTCAGCTTCCAGCTGCTTATAGGCAACCTCACCGTCAGCTATTTTTTTATTATACTCTTTTTTAACCTGAGACAGACGTTTGCTGATACTCTCGTGGGCAATAGACTCAATCTTTTTACCGATTGATGATACACAGTCATCGTAATCCTGTGAAAAGGCATCATATTGCTCTTTGTTATCAACAGTAGCAAACACCTGACCGTAATAATCAGAAACAAAGCAATCATCACCGATATAGATGTACATACCGAGAGTACCTGCACCGATATTGGTTGAGCCTCTTTCAAAAGAAATGTACATAGGTGTAGAAACAGTACCGACAATTGTAAATGTGTCGGTATTGAGAGTGTCTGAAAGAGTTGAACCGTCACCGGCGAGGGTTATGGTGTTGCCGATTGCAAGTTCTGAATAAGACCCTGCTACAGCATTATCAATAAGACATTCATTTTTATTTTCAGGGTATCTGCCGTCAATAAGAGTGATTCGGTTTATGTAACTGTCATCACTTTCGCCCGACTGAGAAAAAGCATACGCACGAGGAAAATTCATCGACATAACACGGCAAGCCATAGCTGCACCGTTTTCTACGTTAACAATTCCCTTTCCGTCAACAAAAACGAGAGTGTCAGCAAGTTTTATGGGGTCAACAGCTCTGACACCTTCAACAGCTGCAATTTTTTTAACCTCGTCATCAGTAAATCCGATTGTTGAAATCACCGACAAATCGAGAAGATTATCATCCAGAAAATATTCATTGGCTGTTTTTCTCATATCCGGTGACGCTGACTTTATGCCGACAAAAAAGCTTATTCCCAAAGCAACAATAGCAACAATAGAAATAAATCTCATTATGCTTTTTCTGATAGAGCGAATCAGATCCATTCGCATCGGCCTGTTCATAGTGTTACCATTCAATCCTTTCAACCGGAACCGGTGTTTCATTAATTTCTATACGATGAATTTTACCGCTTCGCATTGTTATAACTCTGTTTGCCATTGGTGTAATAGCCTGGTTATGAGTGATAATGATTACAGTCATACCGATAGCACGACTTGCATCTTGCAGAAGCTTTAAAATCTGAATACCTGTTTCATAGTCAAGAGCACCTGTGGGTTCGTCACAAAGAAGAACTTTAGGGCGCTTAACCAGCGCTCTGGCAATTGAAATTCGCTGCTGCTCACCACCTGAAAGCTGCGCCGGGAAGTTCCCTGCTCTGTCTTGTAAACCGACAAGCTCAAGCATTTTGTAGCTATCAAGAGGATTCTGGCTGATTTTAGCAACAAGCTCAATATTTTCATAAGCTGTAAGATTCTGAACAAGGTTATAAAACTGAAAAACAAAACCAACATCTCTGCGACGGTAAAGGGTCATATTGCGTTTGCCGAGGGTTGTAATTTCTCTGTCATCAACAATAACATTACCGGTGTCACAGGTATCCATACCACCGAGAATGTTGAGGACAGTTGTTTTTCCCGCGCCACTTGGTCCGACGATGGTGCAGATCTCCCCTTTTTCAATATCAAAGCTGACATCTGAAAGGGCATCAAGATCAAGCTCACCTAATTTATATTTTTTATTTACATTATGAAATTCAATAAAAGCCATAAAGATCCCTCACTATACAGTTTAACAGAATAATTATATAACAACTTTCAACAATTTGCAACGGTAAGCAAAGGAAATTTACAAATCGTTGATAAATAGTTTTTATAATACGCTCTGTATTGCTGCATATACAGATACGGATTTAACACAGAACAAAAAAGAGCAGGATCAGACCTGCTCGATATATAACAATATTAAACTCAGAAAAAATATAAAAAAAGTGAGTATTCATACTGAATACTCACTCTGGTGCGAGAGACGGGACTTGAACCCGTACGGGATTACCACACGCCCCTCAAACGTGCGCGTCTGCCGATTCCGCCACTCTCGCGTATCTTTGTTATCTCGCTGACAACAATAGAGATTATATCAGATGAATAATCATTTGTCAACACTTTTTTTAAAATTTTTTCAAAAAAATTTTAAAAATTTTTGCTCCCTGAAAAATACGGTTCAGGGAGCGGTTTTTAATCATAATAAGAAGCTCTTATCCGTTTGCGTACTTTAGCAAAAATCACAAGTACAACAGAAATAACGCAGAAAGAAATAAGACCTATATATATACCTGTATTTTCATTTCCGTCAATTTTAAGATTATCCCACAAAGATGTCATCATAAGCTGGGTCTGTGAATCAAGATGATGAAAATAATTGGTAACAGGCATATCCTCCTGTGAAGGATACAAAATCTCATTATCTTTTAATGAGTAACTGTCATTATTTATAACAGTTTTGTTAGGCGTAGCGTAACAGATATATTCTGCATTAGCAAGAGCAATATCTTCTCTTAAAAGAAAGTTAATATAAAGCTCAGCTGCCTCTTTATTTTGTGAGCTTGAGGGAATACAGATTGAGTCAACAAAAATGTTAGTCCCCTCTTTGGGATAATAAAATGCAAGATCCGGATTATTTTCGTTCATAAGGAAAAAGTCACCTGCATAATAAGCGCAGATAGCAGCTTCGCCACTTTCCATCTTATTAAAGACCTCATCCATTACATATGACTGAACAAGAGGTTTCTGCTCTTTTAACAGTTCATATGCATTATCCCAATCAGCTCCGTCGGTGGAATTAATATCAATACCTGCATACCACTGAGCTGTGGCAAAAGCATCTCGCGGATTGTTGAAGTTCATAATCTGACCTGAGTATTTTTCATCCCACATCAGACCCCAACTGTCAGGCTCGCCCTCAACAACCTTAGTGTTGTAGATGATACCCACCATACCCACGTTATACGGCACGGAATATTCATTATCCGGGTCGAAATAGAGGTTTTTATATTCATCCATTACATTAACATAATTGGGAATATTGCTGAAATCAATTTTTTGAATCAGCTCCTCATTTATAAGACGCTCAATCATATAGTCTGACGGAATAACAATGTCATAATCAGCGCCGCCTGATTTGAGCTTGTTATACATATTTTCGTTTGAGTCAAATGTTGTGTAATTGACTTTGATGCCTGTTTCCTGCTCAAAAACAGCATTGACATCAAGGGCACCGTCTGATCCGTCTGAAATGTATTCACCCCAGTTATAAACATTGATTTCAGTCCCTGCGAGGTGGCTGTAATCATTTTTTTCAACAGCAAATACAGGAGTAACGCTCATCAGACAAATCATAATACCAAAAAGAAGGCTGATTATCCTTTTCATCTGGAAGCCTCCTTTTTTTGTTTTGATTGCTCACCCTTAAGGCTGTTCATATTAACAAAAACGAGCAAAATCAGAATAACAACAAAAATGATAGTTGAAAGAGCATACATATCAGGTGTAACTCTCTTTTTAGTCATTGAGTAAATTCTGATAGGCAAAGTCTGAAATTTTGGTCCGCTGACAAAATAGCTGATAATAAAATCATCAAGTGACAATGTAAAAGCCATTATCAACCCTGACATTATACCCGGCTTAATTGCAGGGAGTACAACTTTTCTGATAGCTTTGCCCGGTGCACAACCCAGGTCCTGAGCAGCCTCAGCAAGATTAGGGTTAATCTGTTGAAGCTTCGGCATTATATTAAGAATAACATAGGGCAGACTGAATGTGACGTGAGCAATAAACAAGGTCCAGAAACCTAGAACACCGTTCACTTTAAGCACTGAACCTATAAAAACAAACAGAAGCATCATAGAGACACCTGTTACAATTTCAGGGTTCATCATAGGAATATTGGTTATTGTCATTATTCCTGTACGGCGCCATGATTTTTTCATTTTATCAATGCCCAATGCAGCAAGAGTACCTATAAAAGTTGAGGTAACAGCTGATGTCACGGCAAGAATCATTGTGTTATAAAAAGCCTTTATTGTTTCTTCATCATTAAAAAGCTCAATGTACCATCTGAAAGATACGCCCTCAAAAACTCCCGTTGAGTTTGAAGAGTTAAAGGAATAAACGGCAACAATAAGCATCGGAATATACAAAAAGGCAAACACAACAAGGACATAGATTGTTGACGGAAATTTAGCTTTTTTCATAAAACCATACCTCCGCCTACATCCTCTGAGCTACTGAATTTATTCATAAATGCCATACAAATAAGAATCAGCACCATAAGTATAAGTGAGAGAGCAGCACCGAAATTGAAGTTATTAGAAACCTGAAACTGCATCTCAATAACGTCACCGATAAGAGCAAAGGTACCTCCGCCTAATTTCTGAGAGATGTAGAAGGTGCTGACGCTGGGAACAAACACCATGGTAACACCTGAAACAACGCCCGAAACAGACAAAGGAAAAACAACCTTTGAAAAGACTCTGAACTTACCTGCGCCAAGATCCTGAGCTGCTTCAACAAGACTTTTATCAAGTTTAGCAAGAACAGTATAAATCGGCAAAATCATGTACGGTAAAAAGTTATAAACCATACCGAGTATAACTGCGCCGCCGGTATTAATCATATGCACCGGCTCAAAACCGAATAAAGTAAGCATTTTATTGATAATTCCTGAGTCTTCAAGAATATTCATCCACGCATAAGTGCGGATAAGAAAATTCATCCACATTGGAATCATAACAAGCATCATCATTG
>JAZRME010000281.1:0-4778 GCA_045647325.1 Acutalibacteraceae bacterium
GCATATTAGCCTAATATCTTAATCATTTTACCGCATTTTGTGGTTATTGTCAAGTTTTATATTACAAAATAACAAAATATGTGCATAAATATACAAAAAAGAGCAGGATTTTCCTGCTCTTGACTTAATTCTTTCTTGTAACCTTGGTTTTGTTGCCCTTGTCGTCAACAATATATGTGTTTTCCAGCTGTGAAACAAGACTTGCTTTGAAAGAATCGATATATTCTCTTCTGAGGATATCTCTTTCTTTTGTTTCTTCCTCGGTGAGTCCCTCAGCTTTTGCCTTGCGGGCAAGCTCGTTTATTCTGTCAATTTTTTTCTGCTCCATTAAAAATCTCCCTTTCCCACGGGGCAGACGCTCATGCAAACGCCGCAAACTGCACCCCTGCCGATATGTTTAAACTCTTTTTTCATATATTCACTGCATTTTTCCGGGTCAAAAACATCTTTTCTTTCAAGACCGGGTTGCCAGAGCCTGCCATTGATTGCCCCGGATGGACAAGCTGTTACGCAAGCGTCGCATTCAATGCAGGGCGAAACATAGTCGTTTTCCTTAATTTCGAAAGGACAGTCAGTAAGAATTGTGCCCAATCTCACATCTGCTCCGTATTTTTTGTGAAGAAACAGCGAATTTTTGCCTATTCCTCCAAGTCCGGCAAGTGAAGCCGCTTTTTTGTGTGAATAGCGTCCGCAATAATTCCAGCCGTCTTTGTTGATGCTCTGAGAAGCGCCGACGGGGATATATCTGTAGCCGCCGTTCTGAATAAGGTTGCCCACCTTAAGGGCAATGCTGTCGATGAAGGAGTTGACTGTGCGGTAATGGTGAAAATATGTATGGGTAGGAGCGCCGTTAATTTCTTCCACCACTGCTTCAGAGAGCCTGACAACAAAGCTCACCGCATAGGAATTTTCACCAAAAGGTCCGTCAGGAAGCTTTGCAAAGCCAACGTCACAGGCACCTTCATCAAGAATAAATTTTTCAATTTTTTTCTGCAATTCCAAATCCATATCAACTGACCCGAAACTTCCTTTGATTTTTAACTTCTCACCGCAAAAAATATTATCGGTGATTATATGACAGAAATTCAATATCTGACATCGAGGATTAAAGACCTTGAAAAAGAAATCAGAACCCCCGGTTCAACATCTGCCGAGCAAAAAAGACAAGCCCTTGCGCTTATTAACTACCGCCTTGACTTGAAAAGAGCGTTAAAAAATCAACCCTTTAATCAAGCACATTAACCGTCATTCTGCCGTGGCGCTCACCCTTGTATTCTCCGTCAAGATAAGCCCTTGCATAATAAACACAGTCATAGCTTCCTTTGTCGAGCTTCCGTGGTAATTTGTCTTCTGCCACAAACTGTCCGGGCGCCAGCATCGGTGAAGTGTAAATCAGATTTTCGGTTTCACCGTCTCCGATAATTTCATACACCGCAAACTGAATTGAATACTGACAGCTTTCGGGGTTCTGAAACATAAACGAACCCTTTTTGCCGTCATTTTCAAAAACAACATTATCGTTCAGTAAATAGCGGATTTCACCCTGCGGCACATTTTCAATCTGCTCATATCCCGGAAGATTTCCTTCCTCCCCCTTTGCCTTGGGCGTAAAAAGCCACGCAACGCCGGGAGTCAAGCATTCTGCCGTCACAACAAAGGCAACCGCCGCTGCAATTACGGCAGCGGGAATTATTATCTTTTTATTCTTCAACAGTATCAACACCTATTTTAAGCTTGATTTTAACCGTCTGTGTGCCTGTTTTTTCATAAGTGCGGGCATCGTAACCGTTAACGACAAGAGTTGCGGTCTGCGTGCCGTAAGAAACCGCATCAAAAAGCATAACCGAGCGGATTTCCTCACCGGGCTCAACGCCGAGAGAACGATATATCACTTCCCCGTTTTCATCAAGAAGGAAGGCAACAAGAACACAATCGTTTGAACTGTTGCTGCCAAATTCCAGCAATACAGGGTCTGTATGCTCCTGAACGGAAATTTCATCATTAACATAAAAATCAAAGGCTCCCGTGCTGCCCTTGGCTTTGACAGACTTTGACAGCTTTTCCTGCTGAGATTCGGAAAGCCTTGTTTCCGTCGCCACACTGTCAGGTTCAAGTCGACCCTTGAACTCAGCATTTTTGACGCTGTCGGGTAAAGACGGATTGCCGAAAGCAACCAATGCAGCAACCACAACAAGCACCGCAATGCAAACAGATATAGCCGCAATTACAACAGCCTTGTTGCCGGGCAACTTTATTTGGGCCGGTCTTTCTTTTTTTACTCTTTTTTCTCTGGCAGGCTTTTCTTTTTTTACCGCTTTTTCTTTAACGGGTTTTGCGGGCTTAGGCACCTTTTCAGGATGAACGGGCTGCTTTTTGGGCTTTGGCTGATTTATTTTTTCTCTTTTATTATTACTGCCTGCGGCAGGCGAACCTACCGCAGGCTTGGATTTTGGTTTATTTTTTTTGCTCATTATTTCACCTTATTTCCAAGGTAAGGTTTCAATGCCCCAGATCTGCTGATAACGGTTTGCCTGAACAGACTCAACAATTACAGCAACCTTGGCAACGGCATCTTTGGTCATCGTTGTTTCACTGAATTTTTCAACATCAAAGCCTGTGATAATAGACTTGTCGTGGCTTTCGAAAAGACCGGTTTCTTCCGTGTAATAAACGCAATAATCATTTTCACGGTTGTCATACCACTTTTCGGCAAATTCAAACGGCATAACCACATTCTGAGTAACCGTGCCGTCGGGCATTGTCCATTGAATGCTCATTTTCACTCTTACATAAGAATTCGCATAGCCTCTGTGAACAACCTTGATTTTGAGGTTGCCGATGAAATTGTCTGCCTCAGGGTCGGATGACAGAGTATAAAGCCCTTTTTCATCCGCCTTAAGTGAAATCTCCTTGCCTTCATCGTTGACCCGATAAACCTTAGCCTTTGTTGTGAAGCCTGCAAGTGAAGCATACTGAGTAACAGAGTTGGTGCTGGTATACCATGCCAACGAGCCCGAAACTATGGCAACAACCGCAACAAGGCAAATAATCAATGCGGCTATTTTTCTTCTGCTGTTTTTCATGATATCAGCCCTACCCTTTCGTAAATTATCTTACCAATGCACCGTCCATATCCTGGGTTGCGGTCATGGTTATTTTGATTTTATAATCGATTGTTGCCCATGCGGATTCAGCAAATGCAAGGTCGATTCCGCACTCATCATATTCAACCCAGAAAGCAACCTTAACCTTTTTGCTTTCACCGGGCTTGAGGCTCACATAGTAGCCGGAATTTCCGTCTTCGCCAACGTTATGCTTGTTGAGCGCATTGTCGTTAAGCTCACCGTTGAACGCCTTTTTCATTGTGGCTCTGATACTTCCGTCAACCAGAATATCATCGGTAAAATAAAAATATCTGAGTCCTTTTGTTCCGTAGCTGTTGGCCACCGTTGCATAAACTCGGGCAGGCAGGCCGCCGTCGTTTGTAACTTCAACCTCAACAACTTCAACCACAGAGTCAAACATTGTTTCGCCCTCATCCTCAAAAGCGGTTGCGCCCTTGAAACGGATAGCGTCCGAAACAGTGTATTCGCCGTCAACATCAAAGTCTGCAAACACAAAGGTGTTGCCTGTTCCGCTGATGTTCTGGCTCTGATAGGACCAGGCTGTTGTGGGTGACATCAATGAGAAATAACTGCCGCACATAACAAGCACCAATGCCATACATACAGCTGCGTATTTTTTGAGCTTACTCATTTTTGCCACCTCTTTTCTTTCCTTTTTTTGAAACAAGCACCGAAGCACCTGTGATTATAATTAAAACAACAGCTAAAATAACGCTGATTGTTATAATGTTCATTTCATTAACGGCTATTGAAAAATAACCGAGATACGGAACCGAATACCACATTCTGCCCATAATCTGTTCGCTCATAGATGCTTGCGGGTCTTCACTTTCGTTGGCGTCACCCTTGGTGCGGATTGCGCCTGCAAAATAATCTATGGAAACAATCTTGTGGGTGAAATATCCTGACCCGTCCGCGAAGCAAACCGTAACAATGTCACCCTCGTTAAGGTTTTCAAATTCCGTCTGCTTCACAAAAACCACATCTCCGCGGTTAAGCGTTGGTGCCATACTGTCGGTTACAACAGAGTAACCTCTTGCCCCTGAAAAAATGTTGAAGCCCACAAACAGCACAGCCGCAACAGTTACAATGGCAAGCATATTAAATAAAACGTTACCGGGTTTCAGCTTCATATTATTCAACATCCGTAGCAACCTGATATTCACCAAGGCTGCTCCAACCAACATAGTCTGCCTGCTTTGCTTCAAAAATCACATTAACCATAACCTTGTTGCCTGAATAGAGGTTGGCATCAATAGATTCTTTGTAGCGGATGCATTCAATAATTTCAACATCGGAAATATCGGGCGTGATGGTGAAAACATCATCAACATCGGTAAGCTTTGAGCCATTGTGGTCGGGGCCCACGTAATAATAACAAGTGCCGTCCATTCCGTTGTCATAGGGCAACCACTGCTCGGGGTTGGCAAAGATAACCTCAAGGTCATCTTTCTCGTCGCCTGAATAAACCACATTCTTTGCGCTGCCGCTTGCAAAGGAGGTGTATTCAATTCTGACTCTTATCTGAGAATCGACGGTTGAACTGTTGTACATAGAAAGTGAAGCGTCATCACCCTCAAGCATAACAAGATTCTGACCCGGATATATACATGCATTGCCGTAGAAATCTTCTTCAAGAGTGTCAAGAGAAAC
>JAZRME010000282.1:0-12937 GCA_045647325.1 Acutalibacteraceae bacterium
ACATGGCTACGATCCGACTCCACCGAACTCACCGTCACATTCACTCATGTAATAGTTGCCCTCTTCATAGACACCTACAACATTGTTTTCATAAAACACCTGGATGTTTCTCTGCAAAACACCGAAATCAGGAAAAACACCGAGAGTATGAGCGTAGTTTGTGACATAATCCCACACATAAATACGCTCACAGATTTTGCTCCATTCTTTCAGATCTGACATAAGCTCTGCATTTTCAGCGCAACTATTGTCATCAAGAGGATGAGCGAAACAACACTCAATTGTGCAAAGACGAACAATAACATTATCATCAGGCACAACCTTTGACGGAGCCTTGCGTGTGTAACGATAAGCAAAGGTGTCAATAGCAACATTATCATATCCTGCCGCCTTTACTTCTTTGGCTATTCTGTTAACAAAGGTTATCATTGAGCCTGAATGTGATCCGTTCTGATCATCAATAGCTTTACAACCGTCACACTGACACATTTTAGCTTCAGGTCCGCTGTCACCCTGAGTAAGTGAGATAATCTGTAATGATTTACGAGGGTCATGACGCTCTTTGAGAAGTGTCATAACTTCACCTAAAACAAGATTATACACATCCTCATTTGTAAGGCAAAGCTGCTCTGACTGTCGTATTCCGTTATGAAGGGCAAAATATTCCGGGTTTGACTCAAAATATTTATCTCTTGAACAAAACTGTGAACCAAGAGTATGGGCAAAACCTGAAATATACTCAACTGTTCCTCCGAGTTCATCGGGAATTGTTCTGTAAGTGCTGCCGTTGAGTCCGTTAGCGAGAGAATATTCAACATCACGAGGGCTTAACCAATCGGTGTCGGCATATTCAAAATAAGGGGTATATTCGGTTTTTTCACCGTCAGGTATAGTGAGATTGCTGTTTTTTGGAATTGAGTAAAGAGTTGAAGTGTACCAATCACAACCGCAATATTTTTCAAGAAAAGCGTACACACCGTGAATTACTCCCCTCGTGCCGTTACCGAGAATTGAAACTGAATCTGCAGCTGTTTCAATCACATAGCCGTTATCGGCAATTTCATCAGAGTAACCGAGGGTAAATTTCACTCCGTCTCCGTTAGCAGAAAGGCTGAATTTTTTATCAGTAATTTTTTCAAGATAGCCTGAAAGAGTTTCACCTGCTGCAACCAATCTTGAATCTGTTTCATCTGCGATAACTATATATCCTCCGTTTTCAACTTCAACAGCTGATGAAAACACAGTAAAAACACATACAAATGTAACAATCATCGCAAGAAACAAGCTTAATTTTTTCATAACGCAATCACCCTTTCGGTTTATTGTATTTTCAGTATATCATAATATTTCATCTGACTCAACAAAAATATATCCACGAAGCGTAGGTTGTAAGTAAAACCTATAAACATTATAATAACAACAAAGGAGATATGCTTATGAACAATTATATCACAGGCGCAACAATCAAAAAACTCAGAGAAGCTAAAAAAATCACTCAATCACAACTTGCCGAGCAGATTGGTGTCAGCTGCAAGGCCGTTTCCAAGTGGGAAACAGCCAAAGGACTTCCCGACATCACACTTATTGAGCCACTCGCCGTAGCTCTTGGCGTTTCGGTGTTGGAGCTGATGTCAGGCAACACGGTCAATAACAAAAATATATCGGCAAATATGTTGCTTTCAAAATTTTATATCTGCCCCATTTGCGGAAATATTATGCACTCAACAGGCGATGTTGTAATAAGCTGTTGCGGAATTACCCTTCCCCCTCTTGAAGCCGATGAAACTGATGAAGCTCACGGAATATCTGTTGAAAAAGTGGAGGATGAATATTTTGTAACCGTCAATCACGAGATGACCAAAAAGCATTATATTTCATTTATAGCGCACATCACATCAGATACGGTGCAGATTGTGAAGTTTTATCCTGAAGGGAACGCAGAAACCCGTTTTCAGCTCAGAGGGAAAGGATATCTTTATATTTATTGCAACAAACACGGCCTTATGAAAAAAGCAGCAAGGTGATAATATAAAAAATCTTTTCTAAAGAGATTAACCTTATAAAACCGAATCTGCTATACGCAAAGAAAAAACAGTGCATCGCTGCACTGTTTTAATTTTTATTGAATTATACTACGCTGAAAAGAAGATCACCGTAAGTCGGGAAGGGCCAATAATCTCTGCCTACAAGAAGCTCAAGCTCATCAGCAGGTTTTCTTACTGAAAGCATAGCCGGAATAACAACCTCTTTATAATATGTGGCTGTTACCGAAGCATCATCGTGAGGAACCTCGCCAAGAACCTTTTTCAACTCATTGACAGCTACAAAGAGTTCATCCTGCTTTGTTGAAATCTCATAAATCAGACCTTCTTCACAAGCGCAGGGTATTTTAGCGCCAAGACTCTTTTTAAGAGATGCAGACTGACAGATATCTGTAACATAATCAATTACAGCCGGAAGAATCTCTTTACTTGCAATATGAAGCATTGTGACAGCTTCAATATTTATTGTTTTTGAATATTCTTCAAGCAAAATATCAGTTCTTGAAATAACTTCAATTTCGCTGAAAATATTATGCTTTGTAAAGAGCTTGATATTTTTAGCATCTTTATAATGAGGAATGGCATCAACAGTTGTTTTAAGATTGAGAAGGCCTCTCTTTTCAGCCTCCTGAACCCATTCATCTGAATAACCGTTACCGTTAAAAACGATGCGTTTGTGTTTGATATATTCTTTTCTGATAAGCTTTCTGACAGCGGCCTCAACATCATTTGCTTTTTCAAGCTCGTCGGCAAATTTTGAAAGTGACTCCGCAACAATTGTGTTTAAAACAATATTTGACTCAGCTATTGAAAGGGTTGAGCCAAGCATACGGAACTCAAACTTGTTACCTGTAAAAGCAAACGGTGATGTACGGTTTCTGTCAGTGTTATCTTTAGAAAAAGCAGGAAGAACGCTGACACCCGTATTAAATTTGAGATGTTTGGCTGAACGATAAGACTTACCTGCCTCAATAGCGTCAAGAACTCTCTGAAGCTCTTCGCCCAAAAACATTGACACAATCGCAGGTGGAGCTTCGGCAGCGCCGAGACGGTGGTCATTACCTGCGTTAGCGATTGAGATTCTCAACAAATCCTGATACTCATCAACAGCCTTGATAACAGCAACAAGGAAAAGTAAAAATCTTGAATTTGTATAGGGGTCTGAACCGGGGTCAAGAAGATTGTCACCCTCGTCAGTTGAAAGAGACCAGTTGTTATGTTTGCCGCTGCCGTTGACACCGTCAAAAGGTTTCTCGTGTAAAAGGCACTCAAGACCATGTTTATGAGCCACTTTTTTCATTATTTCCATAGTGAGCTGGTTCTGGTCAGTGGCAATATTTGTGGTTGTGAAAACAGGGGCAAGTTCATGCTGAGCAGGAGCTGCCTCGTTATGTTCGGTTTTTGCAAAAACGCCGAGTTTCCAGAGTTCCTCATCAAGCTCGGTCATAAAAGCTTTGATTCTGGGCTTGATTGTGCCGAAATAGTGGTCATCCATTTCCTGCCCTTTAGGGGTGGGGGCGCCAAAAAGAGTTCTGCCTGTATAAACAAGGTCTTTGCGCTGATCAAAAAGTTCTTTATCAATAATAAAATATTCCTGCTCAGGGCCGACAGTTGAAAGAACACGCTTAACACTCTGACCAAAAAGAGTGAGCACTCGTTTGGCCTGTTTGTTGACCTCTTCCATTGAACGAAGGAGCGGTGTTTTTTTATCAAGAGCCTCACCTGTGTAAGACACAAAAGAGGTGGGAACACAAAGTGTATTTTCTTTAATGAAAGCAGGAGATGTAGGGTCCCACGCTGTATATCCTCTTGCCTCAAAAGTTGCTCTGATACCGCCTGACGGGAATGATGAAGCATCAGGCTCACCTTTTATAAGCTCTTTACCTGAAAACTCCATAATAATAGTTCCGTCACTCTGAGGTGAAAGAAAACTATCATGCTTCTCGGCAGTGATTCCTGTCATGGGCTGAAACCAATGGGAGTAGTGGGTTGCACCTTTCTCAATAGCCCAGTCTTTCATAGCGCTGGCAACAACATTTGCCACGCTTAAATCAAGCTCTTTGCCTTCATTGATTGTTTTACGCAGTGAACGATAAATCTCTTTAGGGAGTCTGTCATGCATAACAGAATCGTTGAATACCATACTGCCAAAAAGTTCAGATATTTTGCTCATTACGACTACCATCCTATCAAAAATCGTATAATTTACTTATCGCCTGAAGCATCAGCGGTCATTTCATCAAGAGTAAGACCGTAGCTTTCTAAAAAGTCATCTATAAAACATTGAGCCTCAGGCATATTCATTTCATCAATAGCTTTTCTTGTGCTGATTGCGGCTTTTTCAAACTCAGCGTTACCTGCCTTCGCCTCTTCAATACATTTTGTCAAAGCGCATATTTTATCAGCAGCCTTGACAAATTTCCAGAGCTGTCGATCCTGCTCCTGTTTAATAAAATAAGGAGCGTACTCATCACGCAAATCTGCCGGGAGCATATCTATAAGCGCTTTACACGCATTATCTTCAACCTGAGAATAAGCCTGTTGAACCTGAGCGCTGTAATATTTGACAGGTGTAGGCATATCACCTGTTATAATTTCAGGTGTATCGTGATATACGCCCATTACAGCTGCCCTTTCAGCGTTGACATTTCCACCGAAACGCTTGTTGTGAATAATAGCAAGAGCGTGAGCAATTCCTGCCACCTCAAGGCTGTGTTCACTGATATTTTCGGTGTGAGTGTTTCTCATAAGTGCCCAACGGCTGATATATTTCATTCTTGAGAGCATCGCAAAAAAGTGATGTCGGTTATTTTTTGCCAAAAAAATCACCTCCATTAAAAATTTTATCATAAAGACATAAGTTTTGCAAGGAAATTTCTTTGATTTTAACAGCTTTTGTGATATAATAACATGAATGTTTATGAATTATATTCTTTTATTATGATTTTTGGAGAATAGAAATGCTCAAAAAGAACGACAAAATACCGATAACCATAGATTCCTGCACTTCTTTAGGCAGCGGTGTAGGCCGATATAACGGCATGACCGTCTTCGCAGCCAATACGGCTCCCGGAGATCACGTTTTGCTTCACATCATCAAAGTTAAGCCAAATTACGCCATAGGTAAAGTTGAAAAAGTTATTCACCCGTCCCCTATGAGAATCAAGCCCGAATGCCCCGTTTTTGAAAAATGCGGTGGTTGCGCTTTTGGTCATATTGACTACACTGAAGAATTAAAAATCAAAGCTCAGCAGGTAAAAGACAATTTCAAGCGCCTTGCCGGAATTGACACTGAGCCCAAGCCCATAATCAGCGGTGAAAGCGATAAACGCTATCGCAATAAGGCGCAATACCCCGTTCAGAGTGACAATAACGGTCTTGCTCTTATCGGTTTTTATGCGCCTCATTCTCACAGGGTTGTTGATTGCGCTGACTGTCTTTTGCAGCCTGAAGAATTCAGAAAAATCACCGATGTTTTCAGAACATGGATAAGGCTTTTTAAGATTACAACATATAACGAAGTCACTCATAAAGGTCTACTTCGCCACATTTATGTCAGAAAAGCTGTCAGAACTGATGAAGTTATGGTTTGTGTTGTTATCAACGGCAACGATATTCCATATAAAGATGAGCTTGTTTTTGAGCTTAACGATGCTTTACCAAACATTAAAAGCATAATATTGAATAAAAACAAAAAAGATACAAATGTTGTTCTCGGTGAAGAATGTGTTACTCTTTACGGTGACGGATTTATCACCGACGAGCTTTGCGGTTTGAATTTTGACATATCTCCCCTGTCATTTTATCAGGTCAATCACGACACAGCCGAGTTGCTTTATAACAAAGCCAAAGAATACGCTGACCTTCACGGCAACGAAACAGTTCTCGACCTTTATTGCGGAACAGGTACTATCGGCTTGACAATGGCAAAAGATGCCAAACAAATAATCGGTGTTGAGATTATTCCTCAGGCAATCGAAAACGCTATCGAAAACGCAAAGAAAAATAATATAGAAAACGCAAGATTTATCTGTGGCGACGCCTCAAGAGCAGCTGAAATGCTTAAAAGCGAAGGCATCAGACCCGATGTGGCTATTATTGACCCACCAAGAAAGGGTTGCTCCGCAGATCTGTTGGAAACACTTGCAAAAATGAACCCCGACAGAATTGTTTATGTTTCATGCGACAGCGCTACCCAGGCGAGGGATGTTAAAATTCTCACCGGGCTTGGTTATAAATTTATTGAGGTTACTCCTGTTGATATGTTCCCTCGCGCACCCCATTGTGAATCAGTGGCAATTTTAAAAAGATAGGAATTGATATTATGAGCAACGGACTTACAAGACGCGAACTTGAAATAACTGATATTGATCAGATCAGAAGCATACTTAACAAAGCTTTAGTGGCTCATATAGGTATGGTTGACGGTGACGAGCCTTATGTTGTACCGATGAATTACGGTTACACCTTAACAGACGGCAGACTGACAATTTATCTTCATGGTGCAAGAAAAGGCAGAAAAATTGATATTCTTCGCACTAACCCGAAGGTTTTCTTTGAGGCTGAATGTGACCTGGAACCTTTTGAAGGTGAGGTTGCCTGTAAATACGGTATGGGTTATTCATCAATCATGGGCAAAGGAGTTGCCACTGTTTGTGAAGACATAGAAGAAAAGAAATCAGCTATGAGCATCATAATGAAAACTCAGACCGGCAAAGATTTTGATTTTGAAGACAAAATGGTAAGTTTTGTCAATATTATCAGAATTGATGTTATAAACTACACAGCCAAACACAGACCGATACCCAAAAAATAAAGGAGCAACTATATGACTTCTCAGACTATGCATAAATCTGTTTCAAGAACTGTTTTTCTTGACTTGTTGCGCGTTGTAGCAACATTTGCGGTTATTATAATCCATGTCTGCGCTGATTATTGGCTTTCCGGTCAGGTCAACTCATTTGAGTGGCTAACTCTCACTGCGTACGAAACCTTATCCCGATGGAGTGTACCGATTTTTGTAATGATAAGCGGTGCACTATTTCTTAATCCAAACAAAGAAATCTCTATCCGACAGATTTTTTTCAAAAAAATTCTGAGACTTGTTACAGCTTACTTATTCTGGTCTTTTGCTCACGCACTGATTGAAAACAACTTCACTTCCGATATTTCAGTCTTGCTTGTTTCAACAATCAACGGGCCGGGGCACCTTTGGTTTATTCCTATGATCATAGGTTTATATATGATCGTTCCGTTTTTAAAAACAATAACCCAAAGCAGCAAGCTTTCTTGGTATTTTGTAGCTCTTTTTGCTATTTTCACAACAACGCTACCTACACTTTTCACCTTTATCAACTACATTGACATTAACACACTCAGTGCAATCGCCAACCCGCTTAATCATATTTTGGAGAGTTCACATTTCTTCTTCACTCTCGGTTACGCAGGGTATTTTGTTCTTGGTTACATTTTGAATAACACAGAACTTTCAAAAAAGAAAAAAACTGTTATTTACATTGTTGGCATTATTTCTTTTATTGCAACACTTGCTCTGACAATTTTCTGCTCTGTAAGATCAGACAAACCTGTCAATATATTTTTCAATTACCTTACAACAAATATTTTGCTTGAAAGCATCGCTGTTTTTGTATTTTTTAAAAATATTTTAACAAAAATAAAATTCAGTAGCAAAGCCGGTTATGTTATTGAAAAACTTTCAAAATACAGTTTCGCCATTTATCTGTGTCATATGCTTGTGTTAAAAGTAGCAGGTAAATTTGGTTTAACCGGTATTTCTTTTAACCCTGTTATTGCTGTACCTATAACATCAATATTTGTTTTTGTAATAGCCTTAGCCATATCAATAATTTTACATAAAATACCATTTTTCAAAAAATTCATAGTTTAATTTTGCGAAAAATTATTCTGCAAAAGCATTGTTTATTTTAAATTTTAATGATATAATGTTCTTTGTTGTAATATGTATTATAACTGATGATTTTTATATTTCTTTATTGATAACAAATCAAGGAGGCGCAACTCTATGAAAGATAAAGACTTTGATTTTGACACCAACGAGCTTCTTTCCAGCCTTGATAAATTAAAGGCAAAATATTCTTTTGATTTTGACAGCGCAAAGGAAGATGCTTCTGATAAAAGTAACACTCCTGTTGTTGATGAGGTTTCACCTGTCAGTGAAGCAGATGATGAAGTTATAGCTGTTCCTGCAGCTGATGAGTCTGTTTCACCTGAAGTTGATATTTTTGACGATATTCCTGCGGTAAAAGAAGAATCATCTTCACCCGCTCCGGATGATATGTCATGGCTTATTGACAATGATGATGTTCAGCATGACGATGAAATATCTGTTGAAACCCCGATGCCCGATCTGCCTTCAGAGCCAATTGTTGAGCAGGAGCTTTCAATTTCTCCTGAACCTGAAGCCGAGCCCGAAGTTGAGCCGGAGAATGCAGTTGCATGGTACCTCACAACAGAAGACGATGAGCCGGAACAAGCTCAGGCAGAAGACATGCCTCTGATTGTCAACGATATCGAGCCTGAAGTTGAAGAAACTATTATTTTTGAAGACATTTCTTCTCAACCGGAACCTTCTGAAGAAGCCGAGGAAGTTGAAGAGTCTGAAGAGGTCGAAGAGGTTTCTGAAGACGAAAGCAACGACGAAGATGATTATGAGGTTGAGCAGATTACTCCCCCTGCAACAGAAGAAGCAGTGGCTGAGGCTGATGAAGATGATGAGTTTGATGAATTTGACGACCTTGATGATGATCTTGTTGTTATAAAACATGACGAAACCGAATCAAAAGACTCACAGACAAAAGATAAAGCATCAGAAGAGCCAAGAATCGAAGATTCTCCCTTCTACGCTGCTTTTGCAGATTCTTTAAAAAATGATGCTCCGGCATCAGCTCCGCCCAAGGCTGTTAAATCACCAAAACCTGCTAAGCCCGTAAAAGAGCCTAAGGTCAAAAAAGAAAAACAGCCCAAAGAAAACAACCCTGACAAAAAGCCTCGCAAGAAGCTTATTATGAACATTATTGTTGCTGTAGCGCTTGTTCTTGCTTTGTGGGGATGCGTTTTTGCAACAGATATTATTCTTGTCAGCAATTGGTCAGCACCTGTATTTTGCAGTGAAAGTGAAGCTTACGATGACGGAAGCCGCACATACACAGGCGCATTTTATCAGATTCAGGTCAGCGTTGACGAAAACGGAAAAATTCAGCGTGTTGTTCTTCCCTGGTTTGCAAAGGGACCAAACGGTGATAAATAATCAATTCATCCGACTTCTTAATTGAAGTCGGATATTTTTATTCATTGACATTTTATGTCTGTATTGATAAAATAAAAACAACATCTTGAAAGGGTGGTTTTATGAAGCTTGGTATAATCAACGGCTGGAGCGAAGGATGTATAAAATATGTTCATGACAAAGGGCTCAATGCCGTAGAATTTTGTGTCAACGATAAATATGACTCTGAAGAATTTCTTGCTCAGGCTCAGGCAATCAAAGGTTTCAGTGAAAAATACGATGTAACTGTCGGCTCAATCGGACGTTGGGGTATGACTCGTATTGACGAAAAAGGTAATGTCATTCCCGAAGCGTTGCAACACGACAAAAATTTAATCACTGCTGCTTCAATTATCGGTTGCCCTGTTTATAACTGCGGTGTCAACTACACCGATGGCCTCAGCTTTTTTGAAAACTGTCAGATCGCCATTGACTATTTTAAAAGCCTTGTTGAGTTCGGTAAAGAAAAAGGCGTAAAAATAGCAACATATAACTGCGATTGGGAAAATTTTGTTATCGAACCAAAAGTATGGGAACCTGTTTTGTCTGCTGTTGAAGAGCTGGGTATTAAATATGACCCCACTCATTGTATGAGCAGAGGTTGTGATTACCTTGTTGAAATGCGTGATTGGGCTCACAGATTTTATCATTTTCACCTTAAAGGCAGAGTTGAAATCGATGGTGAAAGCTATGATGATGCTCCTGCAGGTCTTGATATGATTAAATGGCCCGCTGTTATGGATATTCTTTACACAAAAGATTATGACGGTATGCTTTCAATTGAGCCCCACTCAAACTATTGGAAGGGAAGAAAAGGTCAATGGGGTGTTGATTTCACAATCAATTATTTCAAGCCTTTTATTATGCCCGAAAATTATGAATTTGACGATAACCCGTATATGCCGTAAGGAGGATTTATTATGATAAATGTTACTATCTGGAATGAAGATTCAGTCAACACCACAGCCGAAGATGTTCTTAAAGTTTATTCAAACGGTATCAACGGCGCACTTGCCGACTTTTTGAATAAAAACGAAAATATGAACGTCAGAACAGCCAACCTCGAAGAACCCGAATGCGGTCTTTCAGATGAAATTCTTGAAAACACCGATGTGCTCCTCTGGTGGGGTCACGGCAAGCATCACCTTGTACCCGACGAGCTTGTTAAAAAAATTCATAATCGTGTTCTTCGTGGAATGGGTATGGTCTTTTTACATTCAGCTCATTTTTCAAAGCCTTTCCAGAGCCTTATGGGCACAACCTGCTCATTAAAATGGCGTGACGGTGACAGAGAAAGACTCTGGACAATTCTTCCGAATCACCCGATAGCTAAAGGTATTCCCGAATTTTTTGAACTTGAAGAAGAAGAGATGTATGGCGAAAGATTTGATATTCCTCAGCCCGATGAACTTATCTTTTTAGGTTGGTTCTCAGGCGGTGAAGTTTTCCGTTCCGGTTGTGTATGGAACAGAGGTCTCGGCAAGGTATTTTATTTTCAACCGGGTCACGAAACCAACCCCACTTATCACAACCCAACTATTCAGCAAGTTATTACCAACGCTGTTAACTGGTTAGCCCCTGACGAAGTTGTTAAAGAAATAGATTGCCCCTTCGCTGAACCTGTTGAAGCAAGTTGGAACGAGCGTCACCCCAACGCTACAATATAATTTGAGCATAAGTTCCATTAATTTTGCACATCTTTGTTCGTTTTGCACAAAGATGTGCTTTATTTTTCGTGTATTCAGAGAATAGACAAATTCTGAAAATATGCTATAATGTAGATGAACTTAAACGAAGGAGGTTTTTGAAATGAGAACAACAATTGAATTCAAAGGCCGCTGGGTGAATGACAGGACAATTTGAGTAAGCGGGTAACCGCTAACATACACCCAAGTAGGCGGAATCTTAAATAAAATATTTAGGAGCTGGGTGTAATGTCAAAAATTGTCATCAGAAATAAAGCCTCAAAAGAAATAGGCTATATCAGAACTGACAGCAGGGGTAAGCAGACGGCTTATAACAACAGAAATGAAAAAATCGGCTGTTTCGACCCTAAACTTAACTGCACAAAAAACGATAAAGGCAGGGTCATCGGTCACGGTAACTGGTTAGCAAGTTTGATTTTAAAAGCTTCGTAAGTTCTGACCGCCATACAATTTAATAGTTTTATATATAACAAGAGCCGCTTTCGGGTGGCTCTTTTTGGTGATTATATAAAGAAAGGTCCGATTAACTATGATTAAATTTCTTACCGTAACAGACATTCACTATTGTGACAGAGATGTTGAGGGCGCAGAAAGAAGAAACTGCCGTTCACCCTACAAACTCAAAAACATTATGAAAGAGCACCTTGACGGCTGCGATTTTATTGTTGACTTAGGTGATACCGCTGACCAGCTTGAAGGTTATGGCGATCAGGAAGTATTTATGAAAGAAATTTCTGAAATTCTTCATTCCGGCGGTGTTCCCGTGCGTTGCCTTATAGGTAACCATGACACATCAATGCACAAAGACAAAATAACCGAAATTCTCGGAATGCCACACAGATATTATACCTTTGATACGGAAGAATTTTTATTTGTAGTGCTTGACGGCAATATGAACGATCCTGCAATCCCCTACCCCGAAAAAGAAATACACTGGCCTGTTACATGGCTTGACCCCAAACAGCTTGAATGGCTCGAAAAAACTATTGACGAAGCCACAAAACCTGTTATTGTTTTGTGTCATGAATTGTTTTTGCTTGAAAAATATGATAATGATGACGACCTTATTCTGAGAAACCGTGATGAAGCCGTCAGAATTTTTGAAAAGAATGACAAAGTCAAACTTGTTATTTCAGGTCATTGGCATTTTGGTGACTATGTTTATCATAACAACATTCATTATGTCGCTTTACAGGCTCTTTGCCTTCACGAAGAAGAAACCTGCTCTGTTATCACCCTTGACGGCAACAAGGCCAAAATCGAAGGCTTCGGATATCAGAAATCATTTGAATTAGACTTAAGATAATAATAACTCCCGATTTTACGGATATAATATCTGTAAAGTCGGGAGTTGATATTTATGATAGAAAAAATTGAAAAAATTATTAAAGAAAATCTTGGACTTGATAATCTGAAAATAGATTCATCCACTTCTTTCAAAGATGATCTCGATCTTGACTCTTTTGAAATGGCTCAGCTTCTATGCGCTTTTGAGGATGAATTTGATGTAACCATCGATGACGAAAAGCTGACACAGATATCAACTGTAGCTGAGCTTATAAAAGAAATCGAGGGTTAATCCCTTTTTGAGCAGACAACAATCACTGCTGCCGAAAGGCTGAAAACCGCAATTGCCGTTGCCGAACCATACGTTGAGTCAACGGTGGCAGGGTTATCAACCACAGGCTGATTCTGATCAGCTGCAGGTTCACTATCGGTCACAGCAACATTGGTGATTGTCTGCGAAACTGCGCCTGTATAAAGACTTACAAGAGTGTTCAGAGCTGCGCTGCTCTGAAGCTCTTTTTTTATTGAATCTATATCATAGTTTTCATCAGTAAGCACCTTATTAAAAACAACAAGTCGGATCGTAGCCATGTCGT
>JAZRME010000283.1:0-5644 GCA_045647325.1 Acutalibacteraceae bacterium
TAAGACACCGCCCTTTCACGGCGGTAACACGGGTTCGATTCCCGTCCGGGTCACCATAAAAAAGCCTTTGTCAGATGACAAAGGCTTTTTCTTTATCATAATTTCAAAAACAGTGAAAGCTAAAGAGGTAAACTATGACTAACAAAAAAAGATTACCCCTTGAAAAAATAATAAACTGCCGTGATCTCGGCGGTTACCCCTGCCCTGACGGTGTTACCGCTTTCGGCAGATTTCTTCGTTGTGCAATTCCCGAAACGCCCGATCAGAATGACATTGTGGAGCTTCTGAAATACGGAGTAAACACAGTGATTGATTTAAGAGATGAGGCTGAGGCTCAGCGTAACCCGTCTGTTTTTAAATTTCTTGATGGGGTTGATTATCATCATATCTGTCTGCTTGAATTTAACCCTGCAGCCATAGAGGCTTTCGGAACAGATCTGGAAAAATCTTATGAATACTCTGTTGAGCATCATAAAGCCGACTATAAAAAAGCTCTTGAGGCTATAGCCGACGCCAAAGACGGCTGCATAATGTATCACTGTTATTTCGGAAAAGACAGAACAGGACTACTGTCTGTGATTTTGCTTTATATTGCAGGGGCATATATAGAAGATATTATTGCTGATTATCAGGTGTCATACACCTATCTTCTCCCTTTTATTCAGCGAACATTCACTGACGGCTCACCATGGAGCTCAGGTGAAGAGTTTTTTAAGAGCAAGGCTGATACCATAGCTCAGCTTATCGCCTTTATAAACAGCAAATACGGCAATATAGACGGATATCTTAAAGACATCGGAATCAGTGACGAAACAAAAGCAAAAATTAAAAAGAGATTTTTTTGATAACATCAAACAGCTTGTGCAATCTGCATGAGCTGTTTTTTTAAGGTTTATACCAAGCAAAAAGCAGAGCTTAAAACAGCTCTGCTTTTTTATTATTTTTTAGCTTTTTTCTTTTTTGTTATCAGCTTATCAATAGCAACAAGAACTCCGGGTAAAACAAAGAGAATGAGCAACAACGCACTGCAACATCCGATTGAAATAGTTGTGCATATCTGACCGATAGTGGGATTTTCAAAGAAGTTGCCAACCAATGCAGTTACAAGAATCATAATCAATCCCGATGTAAAAATAGTGTGAGATGAACCTTCGTATGCAGCAGCAAGAGACTCTTTGACACCCATAGTTTTACGGTTATCAACATAGTAGTTGGTAAACAGAATTCCGTAATCGATTGTAGAGCCCATAAGAATACACTCAACTATCAGCAACGCAAGGAAATATATACTCATACCCCTCAGACCCATTATTGAAACAGTTATATACACACCGCACTGAACCAGAAGAACGAGCACCGCAGGAATAACCAATGAACGGAATGTAATAGCAACAACCACAAAAATGGCCAATGCAGTAAGAGCTGTTATAAACAGCAACTCATTGTCAAAAGTCTGTTTCATTTCATAACTCATAGCAGAGTTTCCGATTAAATAAAACTCCCCTTCAAGCTCCTGCTCACAACGCTGTATGAGGTTTGAAAGAAACTCTGTTGTTTCTTCTGACTCGTCAGCGTAAACACTGTTGATTATAATTCGTGAATACTTATCTGATATAAGCTGAGCTTTGCCGTCAATAAGTTGTTTCTCGGCATCGGTAAGAGTATTTTTCATTTCATCATCGATGATTGACTCAAACCGTGAATCTTTAAGAACATTATTAACAAGATGATTAAACAGCGATTCCATTGTCATCGTCCATTGAGGGTCACTGTTTTTAACACCTGCATAATAAAGATACATCAGAGAAATTATATTTTCATTAACATCTTCGCTGAGGTCTTTAAACATGTCTGCCATCTGTGAGGGAGAATAGCTCTCACCGGAAATAACGGCATCAACAAGAATTTCAGCAGCGGGAAGAAGCTTTTTTGACTGCTCATCAAATTGAGATGAAAACTCATCATTTGTAAGAACATGGGTGTTGATAAAGCTCAGAAAGTTCTGAATGCTTAACTTCCACTGAGATGTATCACCATGAAGACTTGTGTAAAAAATATAAAGCTGCTGCGCCTGAGTCGGCTCCATTCCGATAAGTTCAGCCAATCCGTCAGGTGTGAAAGCTGTTGACTTTACAGATGCATTCACAAGCTTAACAGCTGTTGACATAAGCTCAGCCGTTTCACCACCTGCCATTGAGTTGACAAGATCACGGTTATCACCGAGAAAATTCATAAGCTTATACATTGAAACCTTCAAAGAGTCCACTTCAGCTGAAGCATAGAGAATTCTGAGCATCTCTGAATCCATACCCAACAATCCGCCAAGCTCGTCGCAGGTAAGTTTTTTGTTTTGAAGGCTGCTCTTCATAAGCACCTGAAGCATCGAAAGCTTTGATACATCTTCTTCATTCATCATTCTTTTCATAGCTGAAGATGAAAGAATGTAGTCAACCGTCTGCTCAAGAGACATAGTTTTGTCAACAACCAGACCTTTATGATAAAGCATAAACACCATATCCATAGTGCTTTTTTCAACACCGAGCAGCTGCGCAAGTTCAGATGATTTCATTTGTTTCTGCGCAACCTCTTTGTCGGTAAACTCAGAAAGCATTTCAAGCTGTGAAGCCGTATCTTTATCAAAATAAGATGCGAATAACGGATTTTCGGAAAGCTCAACAGCCATAGAAGTAAACTGATTAACAGTTATAGGCTTGGGTAAATAATCATCTGTTGAAGCTAAGTAATAGGCAAAAAGCATTTTCGCCATAGACTCTTCAATGCCAAGCATCGAAGCAATCTGAGTGTATGTATAAGGCGTTGTCATTTTTTCAGAATCAGCAAAAAGCTGAAGCTGACTCAACTGAGCGAGAGTTTCTTTATCAAACATCGCTGCGTATGTTTTATCTTTAGCCACCTCATTCACCACAAAATCGGCAAACACAGATAAGGTCATCTTGCCCACACTAACTCCACCGTTTTGTGTGAAGTAATAAAGATAGAGATTTTTTATATCTTCGCTTTTAATACCGAAAATTTCTGAAAGTTCATCAGCTGTCAGAGGCTTTGTCAGGCTGTCAGCATCAGTGAAATGAGAAAGCATTGACAGACTGTCACCAATATTTCCCTCACTCATATATGACTTAAAAAGCTCATTTCCGGCATTCTGAGAAAGGAATTCAAGTATCTCACCTGCAGTCAGGTTATCGGTTTTTCCGTCAGTATGATAGGTATAATAAAGCATTCTGATAACACTCTCATCAAGAGGCATATCACCTGCCATATCTTTCACGGCAACCGACAATTTATCAGCTGTGTAAGGCTTGGCCAACATTGTTGAATAGCCCATAACGGATCTGACTTTTTCATCCTGCTCAAGATCAGCTGCAATTTCAGCCACAGCCTCTTCGTCATCTGATTCATAAACCATAACAAGAGTGCTCTCAGCAGGGAAAACATCAGCTACGGCATTTTCATCTTTGAAGGTGTAAGCGATAGCTGTATAGCCCTGCAAAATATAGCTGCCCACAAAAAGAGCAACAAAGAAAACTGAAACCACAACCCTGAAGCGATAGCTGAACGATGCAACTTTGCCCATAGGGATATGCATCTCTTTTTTTGATGTTTTGTCTATAGCTTTATCAAACATCAATATAATAGCCGGCATAATCAAAAAGATGCACAGCATACTGATAGCGACACCTTTGGCAAGAACAATACCAAGATCAAATCCGATTTTAAAGCTCATAAACAACAACATCAACAAGCCGACAACAGTTGTCAGTGAGCTTGAAACAATTGATGAGAAGCTGTGAAACAAGGCATTTTTCATAGCTTCCTGCTGCGTCGGAGTCTTGGATTTTTCCTGACGGTAGCGGTTTATGAGAATAATGGAATAATCCATTGACAAAACAAGCTGAAGAATTGACGATATCGAAAAAGTAATATTAGACACAGAGCCAAGAAAAATATTTGTTCCCATATTTATAGCTATAGCTATGCCTATAACAGCGAGGAAAAGCAACGGCTCAATCCACGAGCCACACATTATAAAAAGAATTACCAACAAAATCGCTACGGCAATAGCCGCAATCCACATCGGAAGGCCCGGCAGACTTGTATCACCGTTACGCCATGTTACATTATAATTACCAAACTCATTTTCAAGACAAGCTTCAATCGAAGCCTCCTGCTCACTGCCGTATTCACAATCAATGTTCAGCACATATAAAGTATGGTTATCTTTGTTATAATCAGCGCTTTCAGAGTCATAGGTCACAGATGTAACATACTCAATATCATCCAGCTTATCGGACATTGACAATTTCTGCTTCTGAGTAAGATCGGTAAACATCACACGGATATACTTCGCCTGTTCAACAGCAGGAAACTCTTCATTCATAATATCAAGACCGATTTTCATTGATGAGTCATCAGCAAGATATGCTGTCAGATCTTCATTTATATTAACCTGAGTCATAAGACCCACGCATACGACGGTAAAAGTCAGCATTATTGCAAGAATTATTTTTCTTTTTTCAACAATGACATCTACTATTTTTCTTAACACGAAAATACCTCTTTCGAAATTTAATAAACCACTATATTCCGTTTAACATTATAAACTTATTTTATTTCTTTTTCAACATTAAAAATGAATTGTTTACAAATTGTCTATATTTAAAAACAACAAAAAACACCATCGTGATGATGATGTTTTGAAATTATGATTTTTTTGGTGAAATCTCATTCCACAAAGTGAAACCGAGAATCAATATACCTCCGACAACCTGCAATAAAGACATCTCTTCACCGAGAACGGTAACCGACACAATTACGGCAACCAAAGGGTCAATATAGCTGAGAATAGCAGCCTTCTGACCAGGCAACTCTTTGAGTGAAGAAAAATAAAGGCAATAAGTAATACCGGTATGAACAAAGCCGACAATAAGAAGATTTATCCAACCTTTGCTGTCAAGGGATAAAACATTGACTCCGCTTGTCATAAGAACATAAGGCACAAGAACAATTATAGCTGCCAGAAACTGAAGAAATGTACGGTGGATACCTTCGACACCTTTGATAAATTTATTAAGAAGAATTACTGTCGCATAAAGCACGGCAGCGCCCACACCAAAAGCGATACCCGTAAGATTGTTGCTGCTCTGACTAAGATCTCCTATACCTGTAATCAACACGATGCCTATAGTTGACATACCAAAACACAGCCATTGTTTGAGACCCATTTTTTCTTTAAACAGCAAAGGGCAAACCACCGTAACAATTACAGGGGCAAAATAATAGCTCAATGTTGCCACAGAAACGGTTGTGTATTTATAAGCCTGAAAAAGAAGAATCCAGTTAAAGCCCATCGCTACACCTGAAGCCAGAAGCAAAGGGATCTCTTTTTTTATTTTATTAAAAGGAATTTTCTGCCCGGTAAAAAGTAAAAACAAACCAATCATCACCGCAGCCATAACTGCACGGTAAAGAGCAAGTTCACCTGAAGAAACAGAGATATTGCGCACAAAAAGACCGAGAGTACCAAAAATAGTCATTGACAAAACCAACAACAATCTTGGATTTTTGAGTTTATTCATAATTACGCTCCTGAAATTTATTACCCGAATACAATAACATTAAACAA
>JAZRME010000284.1:0-2643 GCA_045647325.1 Acutalibacteraceae bacterium
TTTCAGCTTATTGCGATATGCTTGAAAAGGGCAAGATTAAGCTCGGTGAAGAAATCAATGTAGTTGTACCTACAGGTAACTTCGGTAACATCCTTGCTGCTTATTACGCAAAAGAAATGGGCGTTCCTATCAAAAAGCTTATCTGCGCTTCAAACGCAAATGATGTTCTTACAGAGTTCCTTTCAACAGGTAATTACAACAGAAAGAGAGATTTTTATACCACAATCTCTCCTTCGATGGATATTCTTATTTCATCAAACCTTGAAAGACTTCTTTTCTTGCTCAGCGATATGAACGATAAGGCTGTTTCAAAGTGGATGAATGAGTTGTCTGAAGAAGGCAAGTATTCAGTTGACGAAGATGTGTTTACAAAAATCAAGTCTTTGTTTGAAGCAGGTTGTTGTGACGATAAGGGAACAAAAACAACAATCTCAACTATTTTTGATAGTTATAAATATCTTTGCGACACACACACAGCTGTTGCTCTTGCTGTTTATAACGATTATGTTAATGTTACAGCTGACGAAACACCAACAGTTATTGCGTCAACAGCTAACCCCTATAAATTCAGCGCTTCTGTGCTTGATGCAGTCAGACCCGGTATGACAGAGGGTATGGATGAGTTTGATATGGTTCTCGGTCTTCATGTTGAAACAGGTGCAGAGTGTCCTGCTCAACTTGCAAATCTTAAAGGAAAAACACCGAGATTTACAAATGTCTGCAAAAAAGAAGATATGGAAGCTGTTGTTTTTGAGATGCTTTCTGAATAATAAAAAGCAGGAAACGCACAAGCTGTGTTTCCTGCAATCTTTATAGTCGGTTATTTTGTCATGTTTGTGTTTGGCTCAAATGTTGCGCAAACGGTTTCGGAACAGCTACAGGCGTTTGAGGGTCCGACCTCGATTGAACCTGCTGTGCATTTATGAGTGCCTTCGTGATAAACGCAGCTGCTTACATTACATTTGATGTCTTTGATTTCGTGACGCATAAAATCGACCTCCGTTTTTTATTGGGTTTAACCCTTAATAGTTTAAACAAAAAATTCAGTTATATGCGAGGTGTTACAATGTCTTTATTTGCAATAGGCGATACTCATCTTTCTTTCGGAACAGATAAGCCTATGGATATTTTTTCAGGATGGGAAAATTTTGAATATAAACTTGAAAAAAATTGGAGAGCTATTGTTAAAGACAGTGACACGGTTGTTATACCCGGTGACATAACATGGGGTATGACTATGCAGGAGGCTCTGGAAGATTTTAAATTTCTTGACAGGCTTCCGGGTGAAAAAATCATATTAAAAGGCAATCATGATTATTGGTGGTCAACTAAAAAGAAGGCAGACAAATTTTTTGAAGAGAACGGGATTTCTACCATAAAAATCCTCAACAATAATGCATATAAGGTAGATGATTATGTTATTTGCGGCAGCCGTGGTTGGTTTTTTGACAGCGACAAACAGGCTGATAAAAAAATAGTTGCCCGTGAGGCCGGCAGACTCAGAATGTCTGTTCAGGAAGCTGACAAGCTTGGCGGTGAAAAAATTGCATTTCTTCATTATCCGCCTATTGCAGGTGGTCAGGTGTGTCAGGAAATTTGTGATGAGCTGATAAACGGTGGTGTAACTCACTGTTATTATGGCCATCTGCACGGATATTCAACCTCCTACGCCTTCAATGATGAGATGTTCGGAATTAAATTTCATCTCGTTTCGGGAGATTATCTGAATTTTTGCCCTAAATTAGTTGTAAAATTTTGACTTTTTAAAATAATTTTTTCAATAAACTATGGAAAATAGTGAAAAAATCTGTTATAATACATAAGTTAAAGAATGTACAGGAGGAAGTACAATGTTAAAATCAGCAAACAAAACAGAAACCAACACATATACTCTTGAGGTTTCAATCGGCGGCGAAGAGTTTAAGGCCGCTATCGTAAAAGCTTATAATAAGGAAAAGGGTAAGATTGCAGTTCCCGGTTTCCGTAAGGGTAAGGCTCCTCTTTCAGTTATCGAGCGTTACTATGGCAAGGGCGTATTTTATGAAGATGCTCTTGATATTCTCTACCCCGAAGTTGTGGGTGACGCAATCAAAGAAGCAGCTATCGAAGCTGTTGCAGCTCCTTATGACGTTGATGTTACAAAGATCGACGAAACAGGCGTTGAAATGACAATGAAAATCACTGTTAAGCCTGATGTTGAAATCGGTGAATACAAAGGTCTTACAGCTGTTAAGGCTGACTCAACTGTTTCAGCAGCAGATGTTAAGAAAAAGCTTGAAGAACTTCAGGAAAGAAACGCAAGACTTGTTACTGTTGAAGACAGAGCAGTTAAAAAGGATGATATCGCAGTTATCGACTTTGAAGGCTTTGTTGACGGCGTAGCATTTGACGGCGGCAAAGGCGAAGGCTTTGAGCTCACAATCGGTTCAGGTCAGTTTATCCCCGGCTTTGAAGACCAGATCATCGGTCACAACGCAGGTGAGGAATTTGACGTAAACGTTACATTCCCCGAAGCATACACACCTGAACTCGCAGGTAAAGCAGCTGTGTTCAAAGTTAAGGTTAACGAGATTAAAGTTAAAGAGCTTCCCGAGCTTGATCATGAGTTCGCAAAGGATGTAAGCGAAGACGCTGACACTCTTG
>JAZRME010000285.1:0-14252 GCA_045647325.1 Acutalibacteraceae bacterium
GCCAAAGGATAAGCAATCACAAGACAGATTAAGGTTGCAACAATTCCGTACCACAAGCTGCGAAGAAAAGTATCGGTATAATCACTCAGACGATAGATGTTATCAAGAGTGAATTCACCGTCAGCATTTGTAAAAGAATAATAGGCAACCATTACCAACGGTACAACTATAAAAATAGCTGACCATACAAGATGAGGCGCAGCACAGAGTTTCTGACGCAAAAGATTCTTTTTGTTCATCTTACTCCTCCTCAACGATGTCAGAAAGGTGTTCTATTTCATCACTGAACGAGCTGTAATCACCGAACTTACCGGAATATTTGGATTTTTTCATAATTTGAATAGCATCAGGCTCGATAAAAAGACCGATTTTGTTGCCGACAGCTTCGTAATCGGTAGTCTGAATCATCCATTTAAAGCCACCGATGTCAACTATAATCTCAAAGTGAACGCCCTTGAATGTAACTGAAGTTACAACACCTGTAAGCATTCCCTTATCAACAGGTACAATATCAACATCCTCAGGGCGGACAACAACATCAACAGCCTCCCCTTTTCCGAAGCCTTTATCAAGACATTCAAACTCAGCGCCCGAAAACTTGCATTTAAAGTCTTCAAGCATATAGCCGTCAAGAATGTTACTCTCACCGATAAAGTCAGCCACAAAAGCATTTTTAGGCTCGTTGTAAATGTCTTCGGGGGTGCCGATCTGCTGAATGACACCGCCATCCATAACCACAATGGTGTCAGACATTGAAAGGGCCTCTTCCTGGTCATGAGTTACATAAACAAAAGTGATACCCAATCTCTGTTGAATATTTTTAAGTTCAACCTGCATATCTTTACGCAATTTAAGGTCAAGAGCGCCAAGAGGCTCGTCGAGCAAAAGAACCTTAGGATCAACAGCAAGAGCACGGGCTATGGCAACTCGCTGCTGCTGACCGCCGGAAAGGCTGTCAACGGTGCGCCTCTCAAAGCCCCTTAAATTGACGAGAGCAAGCATCTCTTTGACTTTGTCACGGATAGCTGACTCTTTCATCTTTTTAAGGCGCAGACCGAAAGCGATATTTTCATAAACATTCAGGTTCGGGAAAAGGGCATAACGCTGAAAAATGGTGTTGACCTGTCTCTTATGAGGAGGCACACCATTCACTACTTTATTACCGAATATAACGTCACCGCTGTCAGGCTCAAGAAAGCCTGCAATAATTCTTAAAGTAGTGGTCTTACCGCAGCCCGACGGACCCAAAAAAGTAATAAACTCTTTGTCCCGGATATAAAGGTTAAGATTCTCAAGAATCTTGTTACCCCCGAGTTCAATTGAGATATTTTTTAAATCAATAACAACCGGATTGTTTTTCAATTATGCAGCCCCTCTCTTTGCCGTATGAGGCAAGAAATAGCAATCGAATTTAACTAAATAATAGGATAAAATATATTTAATAAAAAGTCAATATTAAATGAGGAATTTATTTGAAAGAAGTCACTTTGTGTCGGTCTATTTTCAAAAAATATCAACTGACCTTGCAGTATCAATCATCTGACAGCACAGCAAAAAATATCCTCAACTCTCAGAGCCGAGGATATTTTTATCAAAAAGTAATTTTAATTGTATGTTCGCCTGTCTGTGTAATAAGAGTAACCACTGATCCGTTGCTGTTTTCAATGGGAGTAACGGTATATTCACCGTCACACTCGACACTCTTAACAGGCTTATGAGCAAAGATTTCTGTAGGTACAGCATAATCTTTATCCTGTCTGTAAGTAAGGGTAAAAGATTCCTCCTCACGATTGTGACAATAACTTATAATTTCGCCTGTTACTGCTCTGGGATAAGGTCTGGTAAGAACATCACAAAATAACTCCGAATCAATGAGCTCTTTAAAATATGCCCAATATGTATTACTCCACTTATAAGAGTCAAACAAGCTAAGAAGGAATTTCACATGAGGGAACCATTCATTACCTTCGGAATAACCGCCCCACTCACCAACAATAACCGGAACACCAAGACGCTCCTGAGAGCGCTTATGCTCGGCAAAAATCGAGCCTACTCGGTCATCACTTGCGTATTTATAAGCAGGAGTATCAACCATAAGGTCATATGCATGGGGGGTGAAAACAACATTTTTATCAGCCATACCATTAACTTCAGGCACGGGACAAGAATAAGGAATACCCATGTTTGAATAATAGCTGTTTTCCATCATTATAAGTTTATCTTTATCAACTTCTCTGATTGACGAAGCTACCTTTGAAAGGAACGGAAAATATCTGTTGATATCAAATTCTCTGATAAGGCCGTCAGCGCAGGAAGTAATTTTGCGAAGAGCTTTTGAAGAGTAAAGATCGAGCACTCTCGCTTTTTCAATACCCTTACCCATAGCTTTTTTAATAAGCTCAATCTTGCTGATTGACGAATCTGTAAGAGTTGTGACAACAAGATTTTTAATAATCAGACGAAAAACTTTTCCGCCCGATTTCCCGGGAAATGGCTCGTTGAAAACATCATAACCGATAACAGCGGGATGGTCACCTAACTCTTTGACTACAAACGCCCACATTTCACTGAACCAATCCATAAGGCCTTTGCCTTCAACAATCTTATTTTCCCAGAAATTATCAAATGCCTTGTGAACAAATCTGCGCCAGAAATAACCCTCGGCCCACACAAATCGTGTAGGAACCGGTTTATACTTACCTGTATCGGTTGCCCATTCAGGTGCACCGTCACCAACACTCTCACCGTAATGTGAATACAGATCCTGATGCATATCAAGATAAACATAAATACCCTTACTCTCACATTCATCAAGATAAGAGCGTATTTTATTTATGTAATCCATATTGAACTTACCGGGTTCAGGCTCAACCGCATCCCAGGTTATACCCATACGGATAAGATTAAAACCATGTGTATAAAGAGCATCACTAAGCTCATTATCCCAAGTGAGGTCATACATATGTTTACCTGTTTCTTTATCGGCACAACCTTTGTCACAGACATTTATTCCGTTAAAAATTCGTTCTCTGCCGAAGGAATCAAATATTTTAGTGCCTTTTGCAAATATTTTTTCCATAGTAGCCTCCCTGATCACTTACGCTTTGAAGCTTTCTTTTCAGCTTTGAGTCTTGCCAGGCGTTCTTCTTTTTCAGCCTTTTCACGTTCAAGCTTTTCACGACGCTGTTTCTTTGCAAGTTCTACACTTTCTTTGGAAGCTTCATATTTAGCGTAAATATCTTCATAATGAGTATAGTTCTCTTCGTCTGTAAGAAGCTTTTTAGCATCAAGATAAGGCTTTGCTGCACGATTGAACTGGGCGTGCTTATCCATTTCAGCCTTCTGTTGATTTCTGCAATCTTCTTTCTTTGACTTGAGAGCTTTGATTTCAGCCTTAATCTCAGAAGTGCGTGCAGAATCCTTTTCTTTTCTTGCCTGTGAAAGATCAAGATAAAGAGCTTTTAGCTTATCGTCATACTCATCTTCAAGATTGAAAAGACCGTCAACAACGCTGAAATCAGGCTGCACAAGAGGAGAATCTTTATAATACTTTGCAACTGTTTTGCAGGCTCTGATTTTGTTGCGAGCCATATCAATCATGAAAGTGCGATATTCTTTTTCATCATCATTACCCTTGGGAAGAGCTTTAGCAGCTTTAAGCTCTTCTTTTGCGCTTGTGAGGTCGATGTTGAGCATACCGTCAAGACCATTGTCACAGATTTCACGACTGTATTCAAGCTGATTTTTCATAGCACCTGATGAGAACTTATCAAGCTCACGGCAGACGAATTTTGAAATTTCAATCTCTTCGTTATACTCAACAGCCTCCTGATATGCCTTTTTGGCAACCTTGCGCTCTGCCTTGTCTTTGATTGATTTATAATCATTCTTTGAAACTGATTTGGGAGTGAGAACTGAATATTCTCTTGCTTTTTTAACCATTTCAACAGCGTCAACAATTTTGTCATCGCTGAGAACACCGTTGCCGTAATCTTCATAAAGCATACGAACCTGAAGCACGCGGACAACGGACTTCTGCTTACGCTCATTGAAATCGTACCAGATGTAAGGAATAACATTCATCAATGCACCTACTGCCGAAACAATAATCAGAACATCGAGAAGTTTGAGAAGAACATCAGGGTCATAAAGAGCAGAATAAGCGTTGACATAGTTGTTCTGACCCTCAGCAAACTGTTCTGCCAAAAGCTGACCGACAGTTTTACCTTCGGCAAGAACACGATTCAGAATTTCGGGATTTGATGTTACAACAGCAGCATTCTCCTTGGTGATACCTCCCTTTTCGTAGATAAAGGGAAGAACAGAGGATGTTGCAAGGGTGATAAATGTGCCGATAGTGGCAACAGCCGAGAACATACCGTCGATACGTTCACCTGTTTTGTACTGCTGATAGTCTCTGATATCTGCCTGGATTGCAGGGTTGAGAATATGGGCAAAGGAGCCCATAAGTGCATTGAACCAGAGGCAGAGAAGAATCATCCAGATTGTGGATGAGTTAAGCTCATTCACAAACAGAAGCATCATAAGAATAAACAGAACATTGAAAATGTTAGTGATGATAAGCACTGCCTTTTTGCCCCATTTACGAATGCAGAACGGTGCGGCAAGCATACCCCAAAGAGAAGCATTACCGTAAAGAGCAAAAATAAGGCTATACTGTGTTCCGGTACAAACACCGCCATAGTTATAAAGCCAATAGAGGATGTTTGCATAGGCACCTTCAAGGAAGCCTATCCAACCTGCAAGAGAAATAATCCAGAAATATTTGTTTTTTGCAACAGCACGAAGAGCATCTGTGAATTTAATCTGAACAACATGAGATTTTGCCTGAACAATTTTTTCCTCGGTATTTTTGTAAACAACAATGCAAAGAAGAATACCGCCCACAGCCAGAATAGGATAAAGCAAACGATAAACACGGATATCTGTTGCATTTGTGTGGAAAATATGCTGAGCAATAAGGGGCGTTACAAGGTTGATAACCGTGGGAGCAAAAGAATAAACAATACTCTTGACTGAAGCAACGTCAGCACGTTCCTGAGTGTTGGGTGAAAGAACATGGATAAGATTTTCATATCCGTCATAGAAGAAATAATAAATAAAGAACAAAAGGAAGTTAAACAACAAAATCAATGCGCATTTTGCTACATATCCTGCGCTTTCGCCAAAAATAACAGCGTCGCCGAAAAGGCTTTCAAGCCAGGAATACGGGAACCATACCATAGCAATACAGATAATTGCGCTGGGTATTGCCATAGAAACTATGTACGGCCGGTATTTACCTGCTTTGTTTCTGGTGTTATCAATAATATTTGCTCTGATGCCTGTCATAGGAATATTCGCCAGAATAGCAATTACATACATAATATACATATCCATAGCGTCAACACCTAATGTGCTTGAAATAAGAGTATTACCTGTAGCAAGTAAGCAAGCATTGCCGAGAGTAATAATCATATAAGCACCTATACCACCTCCAGAATAAGCAGCAATCTCTTTAAAAGGCATATATCTGCCTTCCGGTGGTGTATTCCAATAAAACCTCACCTGATCCACAAGTGAAGATATCTTCTTTTTGAGTTCCAATCAAATACCTCCTATAAATAAAGCCGATGACCATTATGCCATCGGCTTTGGTAAATTACATTTATTTAGTTACATTTGCTGACTTTTTGCCTGTGATAATTTTTGCAACGAAGAGGAATGCAAAAAGAACAACTACGCTCAAGGGCAAGCAGATCCATGCGTTCTGAACAAAACCTGCAACAACAAACATAACGAATGACACTGCTGCAACACTGATAGCGTAAGGCATCTGGGTTGATACGTGGTTGAGATGGTTGCACTGACCACCGGCAGATGACATAATAGTAGTGTCTGAAATGGGTGAACAATGGTCACCGCAGACAGCGCCTGCAAGACAGGCAGAGATACCGATAATCATAAGCTCAGCGTTTTCTGAACCTGCAAAGATGTAGGTAACGATTGGAATGAGGATACCGAATGTACCCCATGAAGTACCTGTTGCAAAAGCAAGGAAGCAAGCAACAAGGAAGATAATTGCAGGAAGGAATTTATCAAGACCTTCTGCAGCACCGCTCATAACATCAGCAACAAAGTATTTAGCACCGAGAGCAGATGTCATATTTTTAAGTGCAGTTGCAAATGTAAGAATAAGAATAGCAGGAACCATAGCAATAAAGCCCTTGGGAACAGCTGCCATAGCATCTTTGAATGTAATAAGCTTTCTTACACAGAGATAAGCAATAATAAACACAAGAGCAATCATACCGCCCCAGGGAAGACCGAAGGTAGCGTCTGTGTTAGCAAATGCATCAATAAAGCTTGCTCCGTCAAAAATACCGCCAACATAAACAAGAGCAAATACGCTGACAACGATAAGAACAATAATAGGAAGAATAAGGTCAATAACCTTGCCCTTTGAAGAAGCGTTTTCAACTTCAACTTCATTCTTGTCACCTGATGTGTAAAGGTCACCCTTGGTCATTGCGTTAAACTCATGAACACGCATAGGACCAAAATCGAATTTCATAAGGGTAATACCGATGATGAAAACGATTGAAAGAATTGAATAGAAGTTATAAGGAATTGCGCTGATAAAGAGCTTGAGGCCCTCACCTTCGGGGGCATAACTTGAAACTGCTGCTGCCCAGCTTGAGATAGGAGCAATCATACAAATGGGAGCTGCTGTAGCGTCAATAATGTATGAAAGCTTGGCTCTTGAAACCTTATGGCTGTCAGTAACCGGAAGCATAACTGAGCCGACTGTGAGGCAGTTGAAATAGTCATCAATAAAAATAAGAACACCGAGCATCATTGTGGCAAGAATTGCACCTGCACGGGTTTTGATGTGTTTCTGAGCCCATTTACCAAAAGCAGCTGAACCACCTGCCTTGTTAACAAGGGCAACAATAACACCCAACTGAACAAGGAAAATAAAGATACCTGCATTACCTACAACTGCATCCTGAAGGCCGACACCGATAAGGTCGTCCATAGTGCCTGTGAATGAGAAGTTGGAAGAAAGCAACGCACCTGATAAAATACCGATAAAAAGTGAACTGTAAACTTCTTTTGTGATAAGAGCAAGACCGATAGCAATAACCGGGGGAAGTAATGCCCACAATGAAGCTCTTATGACACCTTCGCCACCACAGGTTTCACAGGCAACCTCTTCAACAATGCCTGTTGCGCCGCAATCTGAGCAAGCAACAGTGTCAAGAGAAACACCTGATATACCGATGTAGGCAAGTAAACCTACAATGGCAACAATAGCTATCGCAAGGATAATTTTGTTTGTCTTTGTCATAAACATCCTCCTAACAAATTATACGAGACACCTGCCTCAATATACTTTTAAAAGATACCATAGATATAAAATTTTGTCAATAATTTTGGTGTTTATAAATAAAAATCCCCCGACTGTTGGTCAGGGGTTGTGAAACTTACCTTTATTTGATACTGCTGTAAACTTTGCCGGACTGAAGATCTTTATCTTTAAGATAAGCAAGCTCGCTCACGGTAACAAAAGCATATCCTTCATGCTGAAGCTTATCCATAGCCATTATCACTCCGTCAACAGTTGTTTCGTATAAATCATGCATAAGGATAATTGCACCGTCATGGGCATTGTCGACAATACTCTGACAGACCTTATCTTTATTTCTGTACTTCCAATCCAGGGTGTCGATATTCCAAAGAATAATAGGAACACCGGCTGCAGATCTGACATTGTTATCATAACTTCCGTAAGGAGGGCGCATAATCCCGGGAGTGACACCGATAACTTTGCTAACGGCATTGTTGGTCTTTTTAATCTGTGACTCCAACTCTTTGGGCTTCAGCTTAACGAGATTTTCGTGACTGTAGGTATGAGAACCGATTTCGTTACCCATATCGTATGCTCGTTTAAGTGTTTTTGAGTAGTCGTCAACTCTGTATCCCGCAACAAAAAAAGTAACCCTTGCATTGTATTTATTAAGATTATCAAGAAGCTTAGGGGTATATATTGAAGGACCATCATCGAAAGTAAGGGCTATAAGTTTTTTATTGCCTTTGATTGAATTGAGATATGCTTCTCTGTCAGCATTATACACCTGAGTGGTGGTCGGCTGAGTTGTTTTAACTGCAGTTGTTTTGTCTTTGTCAGTTGTGTTATTTGTTGGCTTTGTCACTGTTTGTTTTTTAGTTGTGGTTGTAGTTGTAGCGGTTGTTGTGGTGGTTGTGGTAGTTGTAACGGCAGTGGTTGTAGTTGCAGTTGTGGTTGACTGAGACACACTCACATTATCAGCAGCTACAGTTGTTGATTCATCGACAAAATGTCGGCTTGTAAGTCTGATTCCCACAATGAAAGCAGCCACAGCAACCACTGAAGCCACCACAATGAAAATTCTCTTGTTTTTTGACAGCATTATGATTATATCCCTCATTTTCGATATTTCATATATATTTTATCACTGCTTTTTTCGTTGTCAATGATATTTACAAAATCTTTACACTTTATTATAAGAATATTGCATTTGAGTTAAATAGCATATATAATGTAGTTATCCAGAATATCGGAGGTGCAATATGAAGTTCTCTTCAAAATTTATTTCTTCAACCAAAAAATTCAACACTTATTTTGAGCATGTACCGGCTCCCCTTTTCAGAAAAGTGTTTTCCATTGACAAAGAAATTGACTCAGCTGAAATCACTATCTGCGGACTCGGTTTTTATAAACTTTATATAAACGGCAAAGACATCACAAAAGGTATGCTTGCCCCATATATTTCAAACCCTGACCATGTACTTTATTATGATAACTATAATATCGGCCCCCTTCTTAAAAAGGGCGAAAATGTTATCGGCATAATCCTCGGTAACGGTATGCTTAACTGCCCCGGAGGTGCTGTTTGGGAATTTGAAAAAGCAAAATGGCGCAGCGCACCAAAAGTTGCTCTCACGACAGAAATCAGATATCTTGACGGCAGCTATGATGAGTTTGAAGCTGACGAAAGTTTCACAACAAGTGAAAGCCCCATCTGGTTTGACGATCTGAGAAGCGGTGTTTTTTATAACGCTCTTAAAGAGCAGGACGGTTGGAACACTCCCGGCTTTGATGATAAAGATTGGAGAAATGCTTTTTATTGCGAAATACCCAGAGGTGAGCAACATATCTGTAAAGCTGATCCGATTGTTGCAAGTAACAGAATAAGCCCGGTAAAAATCTTTAAAGGAAAGATGAAAGACTACACTCCCGAAAGAAAACTCAACTGGGCAAGTCTTGAAGTTCCCGAAACAACTCAGGGTCACATCTTTGATTTCGGAGTAAATTCAGCAGGTGTTTTTGAGTTTAAAATCAACAACGCAAAACCCGGAACAAGAGTTGAGTTTTTTACATCAGAAACACTTGATGAAAACAATGACCTTGACACTTATAATTTTGCGAAATTTTTTCCCAAATATTACGGTCAGCGTGATATTTATATCTGTAAAGGCGGTGAAGAAAGTTTCATCCCCGATTTCACCTATCACGGTTACAGATATATTCTCGTCACAGGTCTTGACGATTCACAGGTAAACGAAGACACTCTTACATATATTGAAGCTCACACAAAGCTTGAGCAAAACGGCGGATTTGTTTGCTCTGACAAAACAGCTAACACCATTGAAGAGATGGCACTCAGAGCCGACCTTGCCAACTTTTATTACTTCCCTACCGATTGCCCTCACCGTGAAAAGAACGGTTGGACAGGTGACGCAGCTCTCTCAGCAGAGCAGCTGATTGTGAATTTCAGCGTTAAAAACAGTTATAAAGAATGGTTGCGCAATATCAGAAAAGCGCAGAACGACAAAGGCGCTTTACCCGGAATTGTTCCTACAGGTGATTGGGGCTTTGAATGGGGCAACGGACCTGCATGGGATGCTGTACTGACATTCCTCCCCTATTACGCATATATTTATACTGGTGACAAAGAAATTCTTAAAGAAAATGCAACAGCAATTTTCAGATATCTTAACTATATTTCATCACGCCGTGACAGAGACGGGCTCATCGCTATCGGTCTGGGTGATTGGGTTCAGCCCGAAAGAAATGCCGGTGACCCCACATGTCCGTTGATTGTTACAGACAGTATCACCTGCCTTACAATTTGTGACAAAGCTGCATATATATTTAACGAACTCGGAATGAAAGCTCAATACACTTTCGCTAAGACTCTTTACAATGAGTTCCGTGATGCTATCAGAACACATCTTGTTGACTTTAACAAAATGACCGTCTTCAGCGATACTCAATCAGCTATTTCAATGGCTATTTATTACGGTGTTTTTGAAAAAGCAGAAATTCCTCTTGCAGCCAAAAGACTCGTTGAGCTTGTTCATCAGGCCGGCGATGTGCTTGACACCGGTGTTCTTGGTGCGAGATGCATTTTCCACGCTCTTGCTGATTGCGGCTATGCTGACCTTGCATTCAAGATGATTAACGGCCCTGCTTTCCCCTCATACGGCTATTGGATTGAAAAAGGTTATACAGCCCTTTGCGAAAGTTTTCACCTTGAAGGCTTTGAGTCGCTCAACCACCATTTCTGGGGCGATGTTTCATCATGGTATATCCAGAAAATTGCCGGTATCAGATTTAATCCCTTCGGTGACGACCACAAAAGAGTTGACATCAGACCAAACTTTATCGACACACTCACTTTCGCTGAAGGTTGGCATAATTCAATCAATGGTAAGATTTTTGTCCGTTGGGAAAAAGACGGTGACACTGCAACGATAAAAATCAATATTCCCGAAGGCTGCTACGGTTACCTTCACCTGCCTGAAGATTGGGTAGTAAAATCTGACAACAGAAAGTATAATGCCTTGAAATTTACGGAATTAAAAACAGTTAATGAAATTACAGCAATAAAATTGAGATAGACCAAAATTTTCAATCTTATAACAAAAAACAGCATTTAGATTAAAATAAATCAATGTTTTGGTTAAAAAACTCACTTATATTAAAAGTTTTGTATGTTACAATATTGGAGTAAATAAATCAAAAATGCTGTGAAGAGGAGCAGTAACCGTATATCCCCCTTTCAGAGAGCTGTTGGTCGGTGTGAAACAGCAGAGTGTTTGCGGCGAACTCACCTCGGAGCTACCATCCGAAATGAAAAGAGTAGGCGTGGTCGGAAGCTCACCGTTACCCGAGCAAGGCATCAGCCGTTAAAGGCCTGTGCCTGAGAGCACGCTTCTGCGTGAAACAGAGTGGTACCGCGTAAGATTTAATCTTTCGTCTCTGTTCGTGGCGTCCCTGCCATGAACAGGGGCGGTTTTATTGTCTTACGAAACAAAAAGGAGAAACTAAGAAACTATGAAAAACTTTAAAAAGTACGAACCCCAATATTTCATGCCACCGGTCACAACTTATGACTGGGTTAAAAAAGACCACATTGACGCTCCCCCCATCTGGTGCAGCGTTGACCTTCGTGATGGCAACCAGGCTCTCATTGAGCCTATGAGCCTTGAAGAGAAGCTTGAGTTTTTCAAGCTCCTTGTTGAGATAGGTTTTAAAGAGATTGAGGTCGGCTTCCCTGCCGCAAGTGAAACAGAATACACATTTATGCGCCGCCTTATTGATGACGGTCTTATCCCTGATGATGTTACCGTTCAGGTTCTTACTCAGTCAAGAGAACACATCATCCGTAAAACTTTTGACGCTGTCAAAGGCGCACCTCATGCTGTTATTCATCTTTATAACTCAACATCTGTTGCTCAGCGTGAGCAGGTTTTCAGAAAGAGCAAAGAAGAAGTCAAAGAGATTGCCATCAAAGGCGCAAAGCTTCTTAAAGATATAGCAAGTGAAACTGACGGCAACTTCTCTTTCCAATACAGCCCCGAGAGCTTCCCCGGCACTGAAGTTGACTACGCTCTTGAAGTGTGCAACGCAGTTCTCGACATCTGGCAGCCTACAGAAGATAATAAAGCTATCATCAACCTTCCCACAACTGTTGAAAACTCAATGCCTCATGTTTTCGCTTCTCAGGTTGAGTTTATGAGCAAAAACCTTAAATACAGAGACGCTGTTACTCTTTGCATTCACCCTCATAACGACAGAGGTTGCGGTGTTTGTGATGCTGAGTTTGCTATTCTTGCCGGCGCTGACAGAATTGAAGGCACCCTTTTCGGCAACGGTGAAAGAACAGGTAACGTTGACATCATCACTCTTGCGATGAATATGTTCTCTCACGGTGTTGACCCCAAACTTGATTTTTCAAACATTCCTGAAATTGTTAAAAAGTATGAGCAGTTTACAGGCATGCGTGTTTATGAGCGCTCACCTTATGCAGGTTCTCTTGTTTTTTCAGCTTTTTCAGGTTCTCATCAGGATGCTATTGCAAAGGGCATGAAATTCAGAGAAGAGAAGCAGCTTGACATCTGGAATGTCCCCTATCTTCCCATTGACCCAATGGATGTGGGCAGAGCTTATGACTCTGATGTTATCCGTATCAACAGTCAGTCAGGCAAGGGCGGTGTTGCTTACATTCTTAACAGAAGCTTCGGTCTTCAGATTCCCGACAAAATGCGTGAGGAACTTGGTTACACCGTTAAGTCAGTGTCTGACCACGAACATAAAGAGCTTACCCCCGACCTTGTTTACGGAATTTTCAGCGAAAAATACATCACCAACACTCCTATTTTTAAAATTGTCAAGAGCTTGTTCCAACACGATTCAACTGTTAAAGCTGAGATCAACATCGAGCTCTCTTCAGGCAATATGTTTAACGTTAAGTCAGAAGGTAACGGCCGTCTTGACGCTGTAGCAAAAGCATTACAAAAATATTTTGATGTTGAGTTTGATATTGATATTTATGAGCAGCACGCACTTACAACCGGTTCAACCTCAAAAGCTGTTTCTTATGTCAGCATCAACAGCGGTGACAAAGTTTATTGGGGTGTCGGCATTGATGAAGATATTATCAAATCATCAATTGATGCTCTTGTTGTTGCTGTTAACCAGATTGAGAAAGTTAAAAACTTTCAGGTAAATATCGACCCCAGAATCATTGAAATGATTGATTATATCAGAGATAACTACAAAACAGTTACTCTTGATGAACTTGCATCAAAATTCTTCCTTTCAAAGCAGTATATTTCAAAATACATTAAAGAGAAGTCAGGTATGACATTCTGTGACAATGTTAAAAAAGTACGAATGAAAAAAGCAGAAGAGCTTCTTTCAACCACAAGTATGACTGTTGAAAAGGTTGCTGAAAGCGCAGGTTACCCCAGCGTTGAGCATTTTAACAGAAGATTTAAAAAGATGCACGGTCTTACCCCTGTTCAATACAGAAATCAGAATAAATAAAATTATCCCCTTACAGAGCTTTCTGTAAGGGGAATTTTTTAATACCAGAGCCAACCGAAAAGAACAATAACAATAATCCACTGAACGACTGAATAGCTTACATTCACTTCGCAGGTATCGGTTACTGTGTTGCCGTATTGATCTGTAACTGTGCAGGTAATCTCTGCGCTGCCTGTTTTTGCTGCATAAACATTTCCGTTTTCGTCAACTGTTGCTACTGACGGGTTGGATGATGAATATGTAATGGTATATGCAACACCGTTGTCTGCGTTGATTACAGGAACGATTGTTGCTGAAGCTTTGTAGTTGAGTGAAACGTCTGAAACAGAAACGACGTTAACCTTGCCTGTCAACACAGGAATCACTTCTGTTTTAAGAGCTTCACCACAATTTGAACAAGTCTGTGTTTTAACACCTGTACTTGTTATAGTTGCAGGTTTAGTTACTACCCATTCCCCTTCTCTGTGACCTTTTGCGTCAACATAATCAGCAACATAGCTATCACCGCAAGCGCAAGTGTAGGTTGTGTAACCCTTATCTTCACAAGTGGGGGCTGTTACAACTGCATTATAGCTATGCTCTGCAATTTTATCAATTGTTTCTGTATATGTGTCACCACATGCGCAAGTGTAAGTCATAACGCCTGTTGTTGTATGAGTTGCAGGTGTTGTGATTTCTGAAGTATAAGAATGTTCGTGATTGTCGAAATCATCGGGAAGAACAAGAGGAACATCAATAAGCTCGGGGTATTTATAATCATCTCTGCCCTTCATAGTCCATGTGCTTGTAAAATCCCACTGTTCATAAGCTGTTGCTCTTCTCAGCTGGTCTTCACTCTTCGCTACGCCTGATGAAGTCGGAGGCCAAGCGGTCT
>JAZRME010000286.1:0-2539 GCA_045647325.1 Acutalibacteraceae bacterium
AAAATATCTATATATCCATCGGTCACAGCGATACAATTATTAACAGCGGTGAGCTTAAAACTGTTGATACAGATGATGCCGATACATTCACAGTACAGGTTAACGAGGGCAGTTATATTACATACATACTTGAAAATTTCGGCATTGTACTAAAACGACACTTCAAAATCGCAAGTGAATACTCTTTTACCACTGATAAAGACCTGACCGTTACTCTTTTATCAGAAAAGCAAAAAGGCAAGTTTATGGATGAGTACGAGAGGGTTTTATGCCGAGCAGATAATAATTCTCTTGCGCTTCTCAGTTTTGGCGTACCCGACGAAGAAAAGCTGAAAAAAGAGCTTGAAGCTGCAAATAAACGTGCGGATAATACCATTAAAATTTTTGATCTTTTCGACATACTCGGCAACGGAATATCAGCGGCATTGCTGTTGCTTATCCCCTTTGTTATTATATGGATTATTGCCGACATTGAGCTTGCAGGGAAAATATGCACCATGGCGTTTATCCCGATTTTTGCACTTATCATATATCTCAACCGCTTTTTCGACAAGATTAAACGGCATTTGTGGAAAACTGCGAAAGGTGTCAAGCTTAAAAATCAAATTTTCAAAGACTATAATTCTTATTTCGACAGTGAATATATTGCATCTGTATTCAAAAAATGATATCATTATTGTATATGACTAAAAAAGGAGACGGCTAAAATGACTTCAGCCAAAAAAATCGTAGCCTTGCTGCTTTGTCTTGTGCTTATCTTTTCTTGTGTAAGTATGAGCGTTTCTGCCGCAAGCAAAAAAACAAACTACCCCGTAATTTATATCCCAGGCTTTATGTGCAGCGATATTCTTTCAGACAAAAACGACCCTGAAAGTACCCCCTACTGGCCTTTACAAACAGACAATATCGTTTCTGCGGTAACTATGGCTGTACCCGCCCTGGCAAAGCTTATTATAAAACAGGATTGGGACGAATTCGGTGAGGCTCTTGTGCCCGTTGTTGAAAAAATCTTCACAGGTATGTTTAACGGCAAAGACGGTGAGCCTAAGGGCGAAAGCGGTACTTATAGCTATTATCCCACAAAAGAAGAAATCAAATATTCCGATGAAGTAACTTTCAGATATGACTGGCGCCGTGACCCCATTGATGTTGCAAAGGAGCTTAACAAATTTATCAACCACGTTATCAAGGTTTCAGGTCAGAAAAAGGTTTCAATCAGCTGTCATTCTCAGGGCGGTGTTATCACTCTTGCTTATCTCACCCTTTACGGCAGTTCTAAAATTCACGGTGTAGCTTTCGACTCAGCTGCTCTTTACGGTCAAAGCTTTAACGGCAATCTGCTCTCAGGCAAATTTGACTTTGAGGGCGAAGCTCTGCTTTATACTTTTGAAAATATGCTCAAGGGCAATGATTATGAGCTTCTCGTTGACAGTATTCTCGAAATACTTGAAGAAGCAGGCCTTATGGATGCCGTTGCAAATCTCGGAGATAATATTCTTGATAAAATCAGACCTTATCTCTATGAATCCCTTGCGGCCTTGTTTGCTTGCTGGCCAAGCATCTGGGCAATGGTACCCGACGAACAGATAGATGAGGCTATGGATTTCGTATTCACCGAGATATATGACAAAAATGATCCCGAATCCAAAAAACTCATAAAGAAAATCAAAAACTACAACAAAAAAATCAGAAGCAAAAGAGAAGAAACTCTTTTAGCTCTTGATGAAACAAGCAAGGTTATTGTTATCACAAGATACGGCTTCACAGAAATGCCTCTCACCCCTGCGTGGAATACTTACAGCGATGGTACAGTTGACGTTACATATGCCTCATTCGGTGCAACAACTCCTGAATTCGGCAAAACCTTCAGTGAAGACTATCTCTCAACAGCCAACAAAAAATATATTTCACCCAATAAAACCATTGATGCTTCAACCTGCCTTTTCCCTGAAAAGACTTGGTTTATCCGCGATCTTCAGCATTCCACCGGCGGCAGCGGTATTGATCCTATGCTTTATAAGCTTTTCGATTACGAAAGGGAAGGAAGTGTCAGATCTTTCAAAAAATATCCCCGATTTATGAAATATGATATGACTACTCATACTATCGTTCCCGATGATGAAATAGTTGAAATCAGACTGCCTGAGGGTGATATGAAAGACAAAATCATTTTCTTCGGCAAGACTCTTTTAAACACAGTAAAAGGTCTTTTCACCAAATAATAGTTCTCAGCATACAAAACAGACCCCGATGAAAATTCATCGGGGTCGATTTTTATATTAGTATCAGAATTAATTTTATCAGATTTCAATTACTCTGATAATGTTTTCGGATTCTTCAATCGCTTTGACAGCTTCATCGCTGACATTGTCGGGAGTATCAACAAGCATAACAGCATAATCGCCCTTTGAACGGTTCGCCATATGGTCGATGTTGATGCCCTCAGAAGCAATCTTACCTGTTACGGTAGAGATAACGTTGGGTACATTTCTGTGAAGAATGATAAGTCTGTGAGCTGTTGATCTGGGCATTTCAATAT